>JBILUM010000399.1:0-3629 GCA_044370995.1 Ilumatobacteraceae bacterium
GGCCGCAGTTCTTCTGGCTGTGGGCGCCGGTCAACTTCCCGTCGTGCTCCACCCACTTCGACGTCAACGAGTTCGCCGACGGCCGCCGCTGGCACGAGGTCGGCGCGATCGCTCCCGTGGGCGATGTCGAACCGATGCTCACGCGAACGGTCGAGTACCGACTCGAGTGGCGCCCGGGCACACGCTGGGCGGTCTGGTTCGAGTACGACCTCGTCCACTGGGACGGCTCGATCGACACCGTGCGCCTCGAGCCGATGTTCGAGTTCCACATGCGCGGCATCGGCTATGGCAACCCCGAGTTCGGCCACGGCTACTGGAAGGGCGAGCACGTGGTGGGCGGCGAGCGGCTCGCGACGCCGGTCGAGACGCCCAACGCGCGCGAACACGTGCACATCCAGGCGCTGTGCCGCGCCACGCTCACCAAAGCCGACGGCTCCGTCGAGCACGGCATGGGCATCCTCGAGCAGCTCGCCTTCGGCGACCATGCCACCGGCCTGCGCGGCATCCTCGACGGCTACCAGCCCTGACGGGCCGTCCTGACCCGGCAGCGCCGGCTCAGGTGTGGCGGACGCTCATCCCACCGTCGACCGGGATCGTCGCCCCGTTCAGGAAACTGGCGGCCGGCAGGCACAGGCTGAGCGTCATCTGGGCGACCTCCTCGGGGTCGCCGTAGCGGCGCAGCGGCACCCGACGCTTGGCGTAGATCTGCTTCGCCTCGTCCTCGATGCCGGCGGTCATGCCGGTGTTGATCGGGCCCGGGCAGATGCAGTTGACGTTCACACCGTGGCGGCCGAGCTCGACCGCGAGGCTGCGCGTGAGCCCGGTGACACCGGCCTTCGTGGCTGCGTACGCGGTCATGCCACCGGTGGCGACGATCGACTCGGTCGACGCGATGTTGACCACCCGACCGCCACCCTCGGCTTCGCGCAGGTACGGCAGCGCGAGGCGCACGAGACGCGAATGCGAGGTGAGGTTGATGTCGAGGGTGCGCGCCCAGTTGATCTCGTAGCTCTCCTCGTCCTGGAACGCGGAGTTGATGAGCGACACGCCGGCGTTGTTGATGACGATGTCGATGCCCCCGAAGGCAGCGACCACCGTCGCGACGAGGGCCTTCAGCGAGTCGTGGTCGCCGACGTCGCAGACGACGTCGATCGCTGCGTCGGGACCGTGCACGTCCCGGATCTCCTGTCCGACGGCGAGGACGCGTTCGGGATCGAGGTCGACCACTGCGACGCGTGCGCCCTCGTCGGCGAACAGATGGGCCGTCGCCCGACCCATGCCCGAGGCCGCGCCGGTGACGATGACGCGCTTGCCGGCAACCGAGCGCGACAGCTTGGTGAGGCGGCCGCTCACGACGCCCGCCACTCGAGCCGGCCGCCGATGCCGTAGTTGCGCAGGATGACGGCCTTGGTGGGCCGCATCGCGATGAACACGTGGCTGTCGGCCTCCGGTCCGCCCGGCTCGAACCGGCCCAGGTCGTATCCCATCCGGTCCCACAGCGCCCGTCGCTGCTCGGTCGTGTCGAGCACCCTGGCCTCGCCCCACAGCACGCAGCTGTCCCAGCCGGTGGATTCACCGACGGAGAAGTGCACCGTCATCTTCCCGTTGGCCCGGACGTTGGCGACCTTCGCCTCGGGCGTCGCCACGAACGCGACGACCTCGTCGTCGATCCAGTTGACCGCGACGGGCGACGTGTACGGCGTGCCGCTCGCCGACACGGTGCCCAGATACGCGAGCGGTCCGTAGCGCTTCGAGTCGGCCTCGACGTCGGCGAGGGTGAGCGCACTCACGACTCGGCACCGTCCGCCGACCAGCGGAACGAACCGCCCATACCGTAGGTGTCGAGGTACAGGGCGCGCTCCGGAACGATGGCGATGAAGCAGGTGCCCTCGGAGTCGTCGGGGCCGCCAGGGGCGAACGCGTTCAGGTCGTAGTCGAACACGCCGGTCCAGAGGCGGCGCTTGGTCTCGAGGTCGGCGTGGATCGTGGCGGTGCCCCAGATCTCGACGCCGTCACCCTTCTCCGTCACCTGCGAGTGCAGCGCCACGTTCGGGTTGGCAGCGATGTTGCGCGCCTTCACCGAGGTGGTGCCGGCCATCGTCCACAGGACGTCGCCCTCCCAGCACGGGTGCACCGGCACCACGTCGGGCTTGCCGTCGGCGCCCACCGTCGCGATGTGCATCCACGGCGACAGCGCCGTTGCCTTCGCCTTGATCTCGTCGAGTTCCATCTTCGGCCTTCCTTGGTGCTGTGGGGGTCGTGTGTCCCGGAGACGCTAGAGGACCGCACGGCGCACGTGTCCCACCGGAGCGGGGGCGCCAGCGATAGCGTTCGAACCGGTGAAGAAGCAGACGGTGGAAGAGCGCAGGGCCGAGATCCTCGAGGTCACGTGCCAGGTGGTGATCGAGCGCGGCTTCGCCGGCACGCGCATCAGCGACGTCGCCAAGCGGCTCGACGTCTCGAGCAGCCTCATCCACTACCACTTCGACTCCAAGGAACAGCTCCTCGCCGAGGCGTTCGCCCACTACGCGCAGAACGACCTCGCCGAGATGGAGGGCGAGATCGCGTCGGTACCCACCGCGACCGCGCAGCTCGATCGGCTGATCCAGAACATGGTGCCCGAGGGCAGCGACGACCTCGAGTGGATGCTGTGGATCGACGGCTGGGGTGAAGCGCTGCGGAACCCGATGATGAAGAAGATCAGCCAGCAACTCGACGAGCAGACCACCGATCTGCTCGAGCGGGTGCTGGAGGCGGGCGTCGCCTCGGGCGAGTTCACCTGCTCCTCGCCGGAGTCGTCGGCCATCCGGCTCACCGCCCTCGTCGACGGCCTGGCGGTCCAGTTCGCCGCGCACGACGGGATGATGGATCGGCGCAAGCTCATCGATCACGTTCGGACGGTCGCTGCGGCCGAGGTGGGCCTCACCCTGGCCGACTTCGAGGGCCCGGCGGTGGGCGGCGGATCGCTCGCGATGTCCACCGTGCCGGGCGCTGCCACCGAGTCGGCGCTGCGGCAGCTGCTGGCCCGTTACAGCGACGCGGTCATCCGCAACGACGCCGAGGCCTGGATCGCCACGTGGGCCGAGGACGGCCGATGGAGCATGGCGCCCGGCAAGTTCATCGAAGGCCGCGAGGCCATCCGCACCACCTGGGTCACGGCGATGAAGGGCTTCAACTGGGTGGTGCACACGCCCGGCGTGTGTGTGTTCGAGGTCAACGAGCACGACGGCACGGCCACCGGCCGGGTGACGATCGAGGAGCGCTTCGACCGGAAGAAAGGCGGCACGGGCGGCATCCTCGCCACCTACACCGACGACTACCGCCGCGTGAACGGCCAGTGGCTCTTCACGTCACGCGTGCTGCACATCATCACCGTGCTCTGACCGGCCGTCGCCGGGCCGTCGCTCAGGGGCGCACTTCGTAGAACGCGTTGACGCTGTGATCGACGTCGAGCTTGCGGAACCGCGTGAAGCCCGCAGCTTCCGCCATCTCACGTGCCTTGTTCTCCGACAGTCCGAGCGTGCCGAGGCCGGCGCCGTCGGGCTCGCTGAGCGCCGACGACATGCAGCTGAGCACGCTGATGCCGTACATCAGCGCCGCCATCGGGTTCTTCTTCGCGTTGAGCTCGA
>JBILUM010000401.1:0-3620 GCA_044370995.1 Ilumatobacteraceae bacterium
GTCTCGAGCAGCCGACCCTTGTCGGTGTCCTTCCAGTCGTCGCCCTTGAAGATGACGTCGAAGCGATGTTCATGCCAGACGACGCGCTTGTCGCGCGACGTGTCGGTGACTGCCTCGTCCACATATGCGATCGCCCGGACGATCTCGATGCGCTCCTCGAACGGAACGATCGGACGATATCCCTTCATCTTTTCCACCGCGCTGTCGATGACAACACCGGCGATGAGGTGATCGCACTGCTCCCGTGCTCGCCGAAGGATGTTGAGGTGGCCGATATGGAACAGATCGAACACACCGGGCACGTAGCCGATGACGGGACTCGTGGTCATGTGGTTCCTCTCAGAACGAGCAGCAGCGGCGTGAGCAGGCGGATTGGCGGAAGGCGTGGGCGAATCGGCCGTCGCGACAGCGACGTGCGCACCACCCGGAAAGAAGGACAGTCGTGACCGTGCGTCACAGCGTCAACACACATGAAGCATCCCCGCAGTGTCGGATCGTCACCCTACCGGCCGTGTCGGGCGGGAGACGGGGCATCAGCGCGACGGAGCGTCGAAGCTCATGAGCGAACTGAAGATCGCGATGGTGGGGACCCGTGGCGTACCGGCGCGCTACGGCGGTTTCGAGACGGCCATCGAAGAGGTCGGCAGCCGTCTCGTCGAACGCGGCCATTCGGTCACCGTCTACTGCCGCCGGCCCGCCGATGGCAGCCGGTCCGCCGACGAACACCTCGGCATGCACCTCGTCCACCTGCCCGCGCTGCGAACGAAGACCCTCGAGACGCTCAGCCACTCGGCGCTGTCGGCGTTGCACGCGTCGGTGCAGCGCGGCACCCATGACGCCGTGTTCGTGTTCAACGCGGCGAACTCGCCGTACATCCCGTTCTTCCATGCGCGACGCATGCCCGTCGCCGTGCACGTCGACGGCCTCGAATGGCGCCGGGCCAAGTGGGGCGGCGGCGGCCGCCGCTACTACCGCACGGCCGAGGTGCTGGCGGTCCGCTGGGCCGACGCCCTGATCGCCGACGCCGAGGGCATCGCTGCGTACTACGCGGACGAATTCGGCGCGAGCACCGAGCGCATCGCATACGGTGCCCCGATCCTGCGCGACCTCGGTCACGACAAGCTCGCCCAACACGACCTGGTCCCCGGCGGCTACCACCTCGTCGTGGCCAGGTTCGAGCCCGAGAACCACGTCGATCTCATCGTTCGCGGCTACCGGGCCAGCACGGCGCGGTTGCCCGTGGTGGGGGTCGGCTCGTCGCCCTACGCCGACGAGCACGTCCGCGACATCCGCGAGGTCGCCGACAGCGACTCCCGCATCCGGCTCATCGGTTCCGTGTGGGATCAGGACCTGCTCAACCAGCTGTACGCCAACTGCGCGAGCTACCTCCACGGACACTCGATCGGCGGCACCAACCCGTCGCTGTTGCGAGCCATGGGCGCAGCAGCACCCGTCATCGCGCTCGACGTGCGATTCAACCGCGAGGTGCTCGGCCCGGCCGGTGCGTTCTTCTCCGACGAAACGTCCCTCGCCGGGGCGCTCGCCACCATCGAACACCGCACCGACCTGAGCTGCCGCCTGGGTCAGACGCTGCAGGAGCGCGCCGAAGAGCACTACCGGTGGGAAGATGTCACGACGGCGTACGAAGACCTCGCCCGTCGTCTCGCCGCCGGTGAGAGCCGCCGCGGCGAGACCAACGGCAGACGCAACAACGCCGCCGGGTGGGGGTACGACAAGGTGCTCCAGCCGATCGGCGGCAGCGGGAGTGGCGGCACCCTCCCGGAGGTCGTCGTCGTCGGCCACAGCCCCAGCGACGACCAGGTGCACCGCCCAGCCGCCCCGGCCGCCCAGGCCGCCCAGGCCGCCCAGGCCGCCCCGGCCCAGACCCTTGGGCCGCCCAGACCCCCCAGGCCCCCTCAGGCCCCCCGGGCCCCCCGGGCCCCTCAGGCCCCCCGGGCTCCCCAGGTCCCCCAGGTCCCCCAGGTCACCGAGGTCCCCGAGGTCGCATACGCCGCAACCAGCGCGGGCGCCCCGTCCGTGAGCGACAGCACTGGGTGAACGCCACCTTCCGCACGTCGCTGAGTGCCCTGCAGCGTGCGCAGAAGACCTCCAAGGGCGCCCCGGCGTACTCGCGGCTGATCAACCGTCCCCTCGGCCGGGTGTTCGCCGCGTGCGCACACGTGGTGGGTCTCACCCCGAACCAGGTCACCTGCCTGAGCGCACTCGCCACGTTCGGTGGCATCGCCGTGATCGCCCTCGCCGAGTCCACGCCGGTCACCGCGCTGATCGTCGCGATCTGTCTCGTCGTCGGCTACGCCTTCGACGCTGCCGACGGACAGCTCGCCCGCCTGCGCGGCGGTGGCAGCGTGTCGGGCGAGTGGCTCGACCACGTCGTCGACTCGATCAAGATCGCCTGTCTCCACACCGCGGTGCTCGTCAACTGGTACCGGTTCGAGGATCCGTCCGACCAGCGCCTCCTGCTCCCGATCGCGTTCCAGATCGTGGCGTCGATCATGTTCTTCGTGATCATCCTCAACGACCAGATCCGCCGCGCCCACCGCGGCGACACCCAGATGATCCTGCAGGGCGAGGGGTCGTCGTCGACGCTGTACTCGCTCGCCGTCGTGCCCACCGACTACGGCCTGCTGTGCGTCGTGCTCGGCCTGATGTGGTGGTCGGGCTTCGTGTGGCTCTACGGCCTGCTGCTCGCGGCCAACGCCGGCTTCATGGTCCTCGCGCTGGCGAAGTGGTACCGGGAGATGCGGCGCTACTGAGCACCGCCGGCGGTCATCCCCCCACGCGGGAGAGCTCGGCCGCGATCAGCGAGCCGATGCGGCGCCGGAACACCTCGGGCGTGTAGCGGGCCAGATAGGTCTCGCGCGCCACACTGCCCGCCGCAGCGAGATCGTCGACGGTGAGCCGGCGCAGCAGCTCGGCCAGCGCATCGGGGTCGCCGGGGGTGAACAGCCAGCCGTCGCGACCGTCGGTCACGATGTCGACCGGACCCCCCGCCCGGCTCGCGATCACCGGGCGTCCCTGGCGGAAGGCCTCCAGCAGCACCAGACCGAACGGCTCCGGATCGTCCGACGGCAGCACCAGCGCGTCGGCCGCAGCCACGTGCGGCGCCACGTCGGGCACCTCCCCCACGATCTCGACCGATGACGGATCGGCGAGCGCGGCGACCAGCGCCGGCACGTCGACCTTCGCCCCCGACGGCGGCGGACCACCGAGCACGGTGAGCAGGCCCGGGCACCCGGCCCGCCCCCACGCCTCGATCAACGTGCGATGACCCTTCCAGGCGTTCCAGCGGCTCGCCACGACGTAGCGCGGACGCGGTCCGCCCTCGGCCACCGCAGCGTCGGCATCGGCCGGGTGCGGCACACAGTTGTCGACCACCACCGACGCCGGTGACCGGAGCGCGCCAGCGCGGTCGACGGCCGGCGAGATCGTGATTCGCAGTGTCGTGAAGCGGGCGAGTGCGCGCAGCAGCTTCGCCTCCGTGCCGGCCCACATCTCCTGCACGTGCAGGGCGACGGCACGGATGCGGAGCGAACGAGCGATCGGCGCGGCCAGCAGGCACGCGCTCGTCATGCAATAGACCAGGTCGAACCGCTCGCGCT
>JBILUM010000402.1:0-3610 GCA_044370995.1 Ilumatobacteraceae bacterium
GAAACCGCGACGATCGACCCGATCTACGTCTTCGACTATCCGGACAACGCGGCCATGGCGATCGCCTGCGAGTCGCTGTTGCGCCAGAACCCCGATCTCACCATCGGACCCGGCCTTGCGGAGAGCGTCGAGTACACCGATCCCAACACCTTGGTCATCACCCTGCGCGACGGCGTCACCTTCTGGGACGGCACGCCGCTGACGCCGGCAGACGTGGTGTTCAGCCTCGAGCGCCAGCGCAACCCAGACCTCGCCGGCTTCTACGGCGCCGTGTTCGCCAACGTCGAGACGATCGAGGCGACCGGTGATCTCGAGGTGACGCTCACGATGGCCGCACAGGACATGTCCATCATCGGCGAGCTGTCGGGCCCTGTCGGCGCGATCGTGCAGCAGGCCTTCACCGAGGAACAGGGTGCGAACTTCGCGACGGCTGCCGGCGGTGTGATGTGCACCGGTCCGTACCAGCTGTCGTCGTGGAACGTGGGCGAGGGGCTCACCTTCGATCGCTACGACGGCTACTGGGACACGAGCCTGCCGATGCAGTTGAAGAGCATCACCATCAGAGGCGTGTCCGACGAGGCCGTGCTCACCTCTGGCCTGTTGACCGGTGAGATCGACGGGTCCTACCCGATCACGCTGTCGACGCTCGATCAGTTGCGCGGCAGCGACGCCGTGAACGTGTACGAGGGTCCCGGCTACGGCATCGCTGCGTTCATCGTCTCGAGCTTCGACGGAGCGCTCGCCGACAAGCGGGTCCGCCAAGCGCTCTCGCTGGCCATCGACCGGCCCGGCCTGATCTCGGCGCTCTACAAGGATGCTGCCTACCCGGCGCGAGCCGTCGGCGTGCCAGGTACCTGGGGATTCGAGAAGGAGCAGTTCACCGCTGCATGGAACGAGCTCCCCGACGTGTCGAGCCCGAACCTCGAGGAAGCCAAGCGGCTCGTGGAGGAAGCGGGTGCGACCGGGCAGACCGTGCGACTGGGCATGTCCAGCGAGCTCGGCGTCATCAGCGCCCAGGCCACCGAGTTCCAGCGAGCGCTCGAGTCGATCGGCATGGAAGCGGAGCTGGTGTCGGTGTCGGCTGCGAATTACATCAACTTCTTCATCGACCCGGCTGCCCGCGAGCCCATCGACGGCTTCTTCACGGTGAACTACCCGAACTACGCCGACCCGTTCGGTCTGTACGCGACGATGATCGCCCCCGCTGGATCGCAGGCCTACAACGGGTACTCCGATCAAGCAGCGGTCGACCTGGTGGACGCCATCCGGACCGACTCCGACGACGCCTCCCGGGCAGCGAAGGTGATCGAGCTCCAGGCGATCATCACCGACGAGATGCTCTGGGTGCCGATCGTCGCGCCGACGAACGTGCTCATCATGAGCAAGGACATCACCGGCGCACCGTCGACGTTCCAGTACATGTTCGGCCCCTGGGCTGCCTACCTCGGCGCCGCCTGACGCCGCCGTGAGCGCCGTTCGGAGTGCCGGGGGTCGAGCCATGGAGACGGAGTCGTGCTGAGATTCGTCCTTCGCCGATCGATCATGTTGGTCGTGACGTTGTTCGTCGCGAGCTTCGCGATCTACGCCGCCATGTACCTCGCCCCCGGCAATCCGATCGCTGCCCTCACGGGCGGGCGGACGCCCACACCTCAGGCCATTCAGGTGCTCGAGGAGCGCTACCACCTGAACGACCCGTTCCTCGTCCGCTACGTCCGCTGGCTGGGGAGTGCGCTCACCGGCGACCTCGGGGTGTCGATCCCACTGCGGTCCGACGTGTCGACGCTGATCCGGCAGCGGATCGGCACGACGGTGCAGCTCGTCGCGTTCGCCTCGCTCATCATCGTCGTGGTCGGCATCGGGCTCGGTGTGCTCGGCGGACTGCGGCGAGGCATCGTCGACAACGTCGTGATCGTGCTCAGCACGCTGAGCGCTGCGGTGCCATCGTTCGTCGCCTCGATCATCCTGCTGTCGGTGTTCGCCGTGAACCTCGGGTGGTTCCCGGTGCTCGGCGGCGGCGACGGCTTCGTCGACCAGGTGCGGCACCTCACCCTGCCGGCGTTCGCCCTCGCGTTCTCGTCGATCGCGCTCGTGGCGCGCATCACCAGGGCGTCCGTCCGCGAGGAGATGGGTCGAGAACACGTGCAGACAGCGATCAGCCGCGGCATCCCGTACCGGTTGATCGTCCGTCGCCACGTGATGCGCAACGCGGCGATCCCGATCACCACGATCGTCGGCATCACCGTCGCCTCGCTGTTCGCCGCCTCGGCGGTGGTGGAGCGGGCGTTCACGCTCAACGGGATCGGCGCCTACCTCATCCAGGCGGCGCTCTCGAAGGACATCGCCGTCGTGCAGGGCATCTCGCTGGTCATCGTCGCGGTGTTCGTCATCGTCAACGCGATCGTCGACTTCCTGTACGCAACGCTCGACCCGCGGGTCTCCCTCGGGACGTCGGCGTCGTGAGCCTCGTCGAACTGCCCACCACGGCTGCCCCTCCCGCCCGCCGCCGACTGGCAGGGCGTGGCCTACCCCTGCTGCGCGGGACCGGCGTCGTCGGCCACCTGTGTGCGTTCGTGCTGATCGGCGCGCTGTTCATCGCCGTCTTCGGCGCGGCGATCGCACCGCACGACCCCGACCTGACCAACCTGTCGTTCGCCTTCGTCGGCCGGTTCCAGGACCACTATCTCGGCTTCGACTCGCAGGGTCGCGACCTGTTGTCGAGGCTGCTCGCCGGCGCCCGCACGGCGATCCTCGGGCCGCTCGCCGTGGTGCTGCTGTCGATGCTGTTCGGCACCGTGCTCGCGATCGCCACCGCGTGGAAGGGCGGGCGCTTCGACACCATCGTGTCCGCCGCGCTCGACGTGCTGTTCGCCTTCCCGGCGATCGTGCTCGCGATCATCGCGAGCGTGGTGATCGAGCCCGGGTTGAAGGCGGCGTCGCTGGCGCTCGCGGTCGCGTACACGCCCTACATCGCCCGCGTGCTGCGCAGCGCCGCGCTGCGGGAACGATCTCGCGACTACATCGCCGCGCTCGAGGTGCAGGGTCTGCGCGCGTGGGTGATCTGCGTGCGGCACCTCGGGCGGAACATGCTGCCGATCATCGTGGCGCAGGGCACGATCCTGTTCGGTTACGCGATGGTCGACCTGGCCGCGATCTCGTTCCTCGGGCTCGGTGTGCAGCCGCCGCAGGCCGACTGGGGCGTCATGGTCGCGACCGGCCAGAGCGGCGTGCTGCAGGGCTACCCGATGGAGTCGTTGTGCGCAGGGCTCTGCATCGTGGTCGTCGTGATCGCGGTGAACCTCCTCGGCGAGCGGCTGTCCGACCGATCGAATCTGGTGACGCGATGAGCGCTGCTGACGAGCGTCTACTCGACGTGGCGTCGCTCGCGGTGCAACTGCCGGTCGGTGGTGAACTGCGGACCGTGCTGCACGACGTCTCGTTCCACATCGGTCCCGGGGAGGCGCTCGGCCTGGTCGGCGAGTCGGGATCGGGCAAGTCGATGACCGCGCGTGCGGTCGCCCGGCTGCTGCCGGCCGGCGCGGTGAGCACCGGGACGATCTCCTACGCAGGCGGCGACGTCACCGCGTTGAAGGGCGCCGCCCTGCGCTCGTAC
>JBILUM010000404.1:0-3597 GCA_044370995.1 Ilumatobacteraceae bacterium
CGATCAGTTGCAGCCCCGAACTGCTGATCGCCGACGAACCCACCACCGCGCTCGACGTCACCGTGCAGGCCCAGATCGTCGACCTCGTGCGCGACCTCCGTGACGAACTCGGCCTCTCGGTCGTGTGGATCACGCACGACCTGGGGGTCGTCGCCGACCTCGCCGACCGGGTCGCGGTGATGTACGGCGGTCGGATCGTGGAGACGGCGCCGGTGATCGCGGCGTTCGATCGGCCGCTGCACCCCTACACGATCGGTCTGCTCGAGTCGGTGCCGCGGTTGGGGCACCGACGTGAACGGCTGGCGAGCATCGTCGGTCTCCCGCCCGAGCTGCACGGCGACCTGACGAGCTGCGCGTTCGCCCCTCGTTGCGGGCACGCGTTCGATCGATGCCGACACGAGCTGCCCGAGGTCGTGGCGCCGGCGGCCGACCGGACGCTGGCGTGCTGGTTCGACGTCGAACGCGGAGCACCTCGCCATGTCTGAGCCGGTGCTGCGCGTCGAGGACATGCGCATGTGGTTCCCCGGTCGGGGACGGGGAACGGCGCCGGTGAGGGCCGTCGACGGCGTCAGCTTCGAGGTGGCGCGCGGCGAGACGCTCGGGCTCGTGGGGGAGAGCGGATGCGGGAAGTCGACGACCGGTCGCGCCGTCCTGCAGTTGCACCGTCCGACCGCGGGACGGGTCTGGCTGGGCGACACCGAGCTCACCACGCTCGACGACGAGGCGGTGCGCCTCCTCCGGCCCCGGATGCAGATGGTCTTCCAGGACTCCTATGCGTCGCTGAATCCCCGCCACTCGGTGCAGCGGATCATCGCCGAGCCGATGCAGGTGCACACCGACATGAGCCGCCAGGCGATCGACGCGCGGGTGCGTGAGTTGCTCGACCTCGTCGGTCTCCGGGCGGGTGTCGGCACCCGGTTCGCCCACGAGTTCTCCGGCGGCCAACGACAGCGGATCAACATCGCTCGAGCGCTCGCGCTGCGGCCGGAGCTGGTGGTGTGCGACGAGCCGATCTCGGCGCTCGACGTGTCGATCCAGGCCCAGGTGATCAACCTGTTGGCCGATCTGCAGCGCGAGTTCGGGCTGTCGTATCTCTTCATCGCGCACGACCTCTCGATGGTGGAGCACATCTCCGACCGCGTCGCCGTGATGTACCTCGGGCACATCGTCGAGATGGCCGGTCGCGACGAGCTCTTCTCCGCTCCGCGGCACCCCTACACCCGGGCGTTGCTGTCTGCCGTTCCCGTGCCCGACCCACACGGGCGGGACGAGCGGCGTCGGATCCCGCTGGCCGGCGAGCTGCCGAGCCCGCAGTCGCCACCTGCCGGCTGCGTGTTCTCGACCCGTTGCCCGATCGCCGTCGATCGCTGCCGGTCCGAATCTCCGGTCGAGCGCGAGGTCGCACCCGGTCACCGGGTGGCGTGTCATCTGGCGGAGTGATGCTCGACCGTCGAGCCGCGGTCCGCGTCAGCCGCTCAGGTGATGCTCGGCGGCGATCGCGAAGCTGTCGTCGTGGAGCAGCCGCACCGTGAGCGGACCGGCGGGCACGTCGGCGAACACGTGACGGCCGACGACCGAGGCACCGGTGTGCACATGAGCGATGATGCCGTGCTCGACGTCCGGGTCGCCGAGCGCGTAGAGCCCGATCCAGTCGAGTTTGCGACCAGGGGCGTCGCGCCAGGTGACCACGACCGAGGCGTCGACGCGTTCGCCGACGACCTGCGGCAGCGCACCGGGTGCCACGACGTGGACGGCGACCCGCCCGATCTCGGCGTCGTGTGAGGTGAGCACGATGTCGACGACACCCGGCTCGATGCCGCCGGTACCGAATCGGACCACGCCGCAGTGCTCGACCTCCCGAGGTGCGATCACCGCATGGGCGCTGTCGGTGTCGGCACCGTGCGGCACCAGCCAGATCCGGTCCGCCGAGGCACCGAGCGGCGCCGCGTATCGGACCGCGATCGTGTCGCCGAGTTCCACCCGGTGTCGGAGCACCCCGACGAACGGCGGGGGAGCGACGGGGACCAACTCGACCGTGCCGGCCACGGCGAGGTGATCGGACGGCCATCGGTCGATGTCGATCGTGACGTCGGGGATGCTGTCGGGGCCGCCCGCCGGGCCGACCAGCGCTGCCGTCACCACCGCGACCTCCGGTGACGACCAGACGAAGTCGATCCGATCGCAGAGCTCGTCCGGAGCGGTGCGGGGGTGCGGGAAGCCGTAGGTCCAGGTGATGCCAGGGCGCTCGGGCGCGCCTGTTCGGTAGACGTCGACGAAGCCGTGGGCCTCCATGGCGAGCGAGACCGGCCACGCGAACGGGCGCCGACGGTGACCGATCGCGTGGGCTCCCCAGTCGCGGTGCGACGGAGCGTTGAAGTCGCCCGTGACGAGCAGGGGGACACCGGCGTCGATCACAGAACCCCAGGCCTCGAGCCAGGGCGCGAGCGCCGATCCCCTGACCTCGGACTCCAGGAGCGTGACGTCCTCGTCGGTCATGCCGTCGCGGAGTGCGTACGGCCCGTACGGATCACTCGGCAGGTGCACGTTCGCCATGGCGAACACACGCTCGGGTTCGACGTGGACCAAGACGTAGCGACCGCCGGCGTCGTGGGGCTCGACCAGCGGCCAGCGGGACACGATCTGGTGGCGCTCGTCGACGTGGGCCCAGCCCAGCAGCGCGGCGATCCGGACGGCGTTGCCCTCGCACTCCTGCAGCCCGACGATGTCGGCGTTCGTCGCGACGATCGCTTCGACGACCTGCCCGATGTCGACGGCCTCACCGCCGATCGCGATGTTGAAGCTGAGCACGCGCACCGTCGCCACGTGCCGAGTCTCCCACGGACGCTCAGCCGGCGGCGGCGCTCTCCATCGCGTCGGACAGGCCGGCCCGCGTGCGCAGCGGACGCTCGGGCAACAACATCGCGCAGATGGCGCCACAGACCATCAGCCCGGCGCAGATCCAGTAGATCCGGCTGACGCCCAGCGCGATCGTGTCGATCACCGCCTGTCGGGTCTCGGCCGGGAGCGCCTGGATCTGCTCGGGCGAGCGGATCAATCCGGCGGCCTCGTCGGGCGCGACGCCGGTGCGCCGGGGGATCTCGGTGCGCACCGTGGTGTTCAGCACCGTGCCGAAGATCGCGAGGCCGAACGACCCGCCGAGCGACCGGAAGAACATCACCGTCGCGGTCGCCACGCCGAGGTCGCGGAACTCGACCGCGTTCTGCGTGGCGATCGAGGTGCTGGTGAACACCGACCCCGACCCCATGCCCATCAGGAACATCGGGATCACCAGCCACAGATAGGTCGTCGTGCCGTCGATCTGGGCCACGCCGAGCAGGCCGACGACGGCGAGCCATGTGCCGATCACCGGCCATCGTTTGTAGCTGCCGGTGTGGGCGATCAGCCGGCCGACGCCGAAGGTGGTGAGCGTGACGCCGGCCATCATCGGCAGCATGCGCAGCCCCGACTCGGTGGGCGACACGAACAGCGAGTCCTGGAAGTAGAGCGGGAGGAACTGGTTGCCGCCGAACGCGATCGCCCCGGCGAACATGCCGAGCAGCGCACTCATGCGCACCACCGGGTCCGCGAACAACCGCA
>JBILUM010000403.1:0-3597 GCA_044370995.1 Ilumatobacteraceae bacterium
GACGACCGCGAGGTGTCCAAGCAGGCGCGGGCATCGCGACCCGACCTCGGTGCGCTCACCGACGAGCAGCTCGTCGAGCACGCCCGCAGTTTCGCGCCGCTGCTGCGCCAGCTGTTCCGCCGCCACCTGGCAGTGACCGCAGGCTCGTCGATCGGGCCCGGCATCCTCGGTGCGGTCGCGGCGGCGCTCGGCGACCCGTCGCTCGCGCTGACGCTGATCACCAGCGTCGGCGACGTCGACTCGGCCGCACCGAGCCGAGCGATGTGGGAGCTGTCGCGGCTCGACCCGTCGTCTCAGGAGTACGCCGACGGCTTCGCTGCGTTCATCCGCGAGTTCGGCAGCCGTGGTCCGAACGAGTGGGACATCCGCAGCGAGGTGTGGGAGACGCGACCGGAGCTCGTCACCGTGCTGATCGACCGGATGCGCGGTGCGGGTGACGACGAGTCGCCGACGGTGCGCAACGACAAGAACATGGTGAAGCGCGAGGTGGCGACGGCGAAGGTCCGCGAGACCCTCGCCGGCCAGCCCGACCTGCTCGCCCAGTTCGAGATGGGCCTCGGTTCGGCGCACGCGTACCTGGCCGGCCGCGAACGCACGAAGACGAACGTGATCCGCGTGCTGCACGAGGTGCGCATGGCGATCCGCGAGCTCGCCGCCCGTCACGACTACACGATGAGCGAGCTGTGCATGTTGCTCGACGAGGAGATCGACGCGTTCGTCGCCGGTCCCGACGAGTTCCGCCCCCGTCTGACGGCGCGGGAGGAGCAGTACCTCGAACTGTGGGACTACGAGCCGCCGTTCATCGTCAACGGCAGCGCGCCGCCGATGTCGGCGTGGCAGCGCAAGGGTCAGGGCTCGGTGACGATCGCACAGCCGGGTGACGTGCTGAGCGGTGTGCCCGGGGCGCCCGGCGTGGCAACGGGCCGTGCCCGTGTCGTGCTGGATCCGGGCGATCCGTTGGCGCTCGAGCCCGGCGACGTGCTGATCGCTCCGATCACCGACCCTGCGTGGACCCCGCTGTTCGTGCCTGCCGTGGCGGTGGTGGTCAACGTCGGTGCGGTGGTGAGCCATGCGATCATCGTCAGCCGCGAACTCGGTATCCCGTGCGTGGTCAGCGTCACCGATGCCACCAGGCGGATCCCCGACGGGGCACTTGTCACCGTCGACGGGTCGGCTGGTACGGTCACGCTCATCGACGGCTGACCAACGGGGGGCAGCCGTTGCCCGCTGCGGACCCTGAGGAGACGACGACATGACCAAGTGGATCACCGACACCGAGGCGAGCACGCGCTTCCCGGTGTACACGCGTTCGAATGCGAGCGACGTCCTGCCCGAGCCGCTCAGCCCGCTCGGTGCCACCCTGTCGTGGGTGCCTGGCGTGATGGAGGGCTGGCGCGACGGCAACGTCAGCAACGGTGCGTTCGCGATGGAGGAGCTGACGAGTGAGGGATTCATCCCCACCTGCGGCATCTTCAGCGGCTACTTCTACGTCAACGCCTCGGTCGTGCGCGTCTTCGGCGAGCGCAGCGGCGCGGGTGCGGCCGGCATCGACGCGGCCTTCTTCGGCAACCGCCCCGACACGCCGCCGTACGTGGCCCACCCCGACGACCACAGCGAGGCCGCAGGTGCCCGCATCGGCGAGCGGGTCGGCTGGGTGCTCAGCACCACCGAGTGGCCGACGATGGACGAGAGCAAGCGCATGGCCGACGCGGCCCGCGTGAACCGGCCCGACCTCACCGCGATGTCCGACGTCGAACTGGTCGCCTATGCACGGTCGTTCATCGCCCTCAACCGTCGGTTCTTCGACGACCACGTGATCTCGTCGTCGAACACGGCGATCGGCCCGACGATCCTCGGCGGCCTCGTGCCGCACCTCATGTTGCGCCTGATCGCCGGTGCGGGCGACGTCGATTCGGCGGCGCCGTCGGGTGAGATGTGGAAGCTGTCGCGGCTCGATCCGTCGTCGACGGAGTTCCAGGAGGGCTTCGAGCACTTCCTGCGCGAGTACGGCAGCCGCGGCCCGAACGAGTGGGACATCTACAGCGACGTGTGGGAGACCAAGCCGCAGCTCGCGCTGTCGCTCATCGACTCGATGCGCGCCGCGCCCGACAGCAGCGATCCGGCAGCGCGCTACGACGCGGTCGTCGCCGACCGCGAGGCCGCCACCAAGGAGGCCCTGGCGATCCTGGAGGGCAACGAGGAGGCGACCGGCATGCTGCTGGCGGCCCAGGCCTCGGCGATGCGTTTCAACGCGTGGCGCGAGCGCACGAAGTCGAACTGCATCAAGGCGATCAACGAACAGCGGGTCGCGATGCTCGAGCTCGCGGGTCGGCATCTCGACGTGCTGGGCGACCGCCGCGACATCTTCATGCTGCTCGACAGCGAGCTCGACGGTTTCGTCGCCGATCCGGCCTCGTTCGCCGGCACCGTCGTCGAGCGCAAGGCGGCGTGGCAGCACCTGTGGACCCTCGAGCCCCCGTACTTCGTCCAGTCGAACCTGGGCGTCCCCGAGATCGAGGACCTGTCGCCGAAGGCCGACGGTCAGGTCGTCGTGGCGGTCAGCGGCGACGTGCTCACCGGAGCGCCCGGGTGTGCCGGTGTGGTGCGCGGTCGCGCCTGCGTGATCCTCGATGCGTCCGATCCGGCGGCGCTCGAGCCCGGCGACATCCTGATCGCTCCCAACACCGATCCGGCCTGGACCCCGCTGTTCGTGGCCGCCGGTGGGGTGATCGTCGACGTCGGCGCGATGAACAGCCACGCCATCATTGTCAGCCGCGAGCTCGGCATCCCGTGCGCGGTGAGCGTGGTCGACGCCACCAAGCGCATCCCCAACGGTGCGCTCGTAGAACTCGACGGGGCCGCTGGTACGGTCACCGTCTTGTGACCGTCGCACCCGCCGTAGACCTGCACGCGCAGGGGAACGAGCGGGTCGACGTCTTCGGGAAGTCGTTGCCCTACAAGTACATCGTGGCGATCGTCTACGTCACCGCGCTGTTCCTCGACATCCTCGACGTCACGATCGTGAACGTCGCGATCCCGGCGCTCGGTCAGGAGTTCGCGACCGAGAACGCCGAGTGGATCGTCCTCGCCTACACCCTCAGCCTCGCGATCTGGATCCCGGTGTCCGGGTGGCTGGGCGACCGGTTCGGCACCAAGCGCGTGTTCATGTTCGCGTTCGGGTCGTTCGTGGCCGGCTCGCTGCTGTGCGCTGCTGCACAGTCGATCGGTCAGCTGATCGCGTTCCGGGTGATCCAGGGCGTCGGTGGTGGCATGCTCACGCCGGTCGGTGTCACGATGTTGTTCCGGGCGTTCCCGCCGGCCGAACGGGCCAAGGCGAGCACGTACATCATGATCCCCACCCTGTTGGCGCCGGCGCTCGGCCCCATCCTCGGTGGTCTGCTCGTCACCCACGCGAACTGGCGCTGGATCTTCCTCATCAACGTACCGATCGGTCTGGTCGGTCTCTGGTTCGGGCTCCGGTTCCTGAAAGAACAGAAGGAGTCGACGTCGGGTCCGTTCGACCTGCCGGGGTTCATCCTGTCGGGTGCCGCGCTCGCCCTCGTCGTGTACGCCTTGAGCGAGGGGCCGAGGGCCGGG
>JBILUM010000405.1:0-3583 GCA_044370995.1 Ilumatobacteraceae bacterium
GACTACTACCGGATCGACATGCGTGCGACGCAGCTCGAGATCCTGCCCGGGTACAAGACGGTCACCTACGCCTACAACGGCCAGGTGCCAGGGCCCACCATTCGGGTCATGCAAGGGCGCGAAGTCGTCGTCCGCCACACCAACATGCTGCCGAAGGTGCACGACCGGTGGGCATACGAGCCGTGGACCTCGGTGCACCTGCACGGCTCGGCCTCCTTGCCGCAATACGACGGCTACGCGAGCGACATCACCCGTCCCGGTGAGTCGAAGGACTACCGCTACCCCGACTTCCAGTCGGCGCGCACCCTCTGGTACCACGACCACGGCGTCCACCACACCGCGCAGAACGCATACCAGGGCCTGTTGGCGATGTACCTGATGAGCGATCCGCAGGAGCAGTCGCTCAACCTGCCGAGGGGCGAGTACGACGTGCCGATGGTCATCGGCGATGCCATGTTCGAGCGCGACGGCAAGCTGCTGTTCACCCTCGACGACCAGTCGGGCATGTGGGGTGACGTGTTCCTCGTGAACGGCCGTCCGTGGCCGAACATGAAGGTGAAGCGGCGCAAGTACCGCTTCCGGGTGCTCAACTGCTGCATCTCCCGGTCGCTCGACTGGCGGCTGTCGAACAACGCGCCGTTCCACGTGATCGCGACCGACGGTGGCCTCACCTCCGAGCCGATCGAGGTCACCCACATCCGCCATTCCAGCGCCGAGCGGTACGAGGTCGTCATCGACTTCTCGGACTACACCGTCGGCACCAAGCTCCAGATCCTCAACACCAGTCCGCAGAACAACCGCGACTACGACAACATGGACCGCGTCATGCAGTTCGAGGTGGTGGGCGATTCGTTCACCACTCTCGACAACAACCTGCCGCCGGTCCTCAACCCGAGCAACCCGGTCATGGCCCTGCAGGAGTCGCAGGCGGTCGCGACCCGCAACTTCCGGTTCCGTCGCACCGGTGGCCAGTGGACGATCAACGGCACCACCTGGGCCGACGTCGTGTCGAGCAACTACCAGTTCACGCTGGCGAACCCGGTGAAGGACTCCGTGGAGATCTGGGAGTTCGACAACCCGTCGGGCGGCTGGTTCCACCCGACCCACATCCACCTCGTCGACTTCCAGATCCTCGACCGCAACGGGGCCCCGCCTCAGCCGTGGGAACGGGGGCCGAAGGACACCGTCTACCTGGGCGAGGCCGAGCTGGTGCGGGTGCTCGTGAAGTTCGAGGGCCGTGGCAAGTACATGATGCACTGCCACAACCTGATCCACGAGGACCACGACATGATGGCTCAGTTCGAGGTGGTCGACCCGGCCCAGGCCGGCGACGACCCGTTCGTCGCCCCGGCACGGCCGATCGCGCAGATGGGCCCGCTGGTGCCATGACCTCCGTCGTCGACCGTTCGACGCACGCCGGGCGGGCCGTGCGATCGACCTCGATGGATGTCGCCATCGCCCTCGCTGCGCTGGCCGCGATCGCCCACCTCGTCGAGGCGCCGTACCACTTCGAGTGGTGGCCCGCATCGGGGGTCACCTTCGTGGTGATCGGCTTGTTGCAGGCGGCGTTCGCGCTCTCCCTGCTGCGCTCGGAGCCCTCGCCCCGGCTGCTCCAGGTCGGCATCTGGGGCACGGTCGGCGTGGTGCTGCTGTACCTCGTCAGCCGCACGGTCGGCATCCCGTTCAGTCCGGGGGTGCCGGTGCACGGCGCGAAGCTGCTCCCCGGCATGCCGCTGCTCCCCGACGGCGAGAAGCAGGTCGGCCCGGTCGACATGCTCACGCTCGTGGCCGAGGTGGCGCTCGTCGTCGTGCTGCTCGGTCAGCTGCCCCGGCGAGCGCGCCGGCGGACGGCGAACGGGCTGATGTGGTGCGGCCTGACGATCTGGGGGCTCGCGATCCTCGGAGCGCTCACGTGAGCCTCGACCTCGGCCCCGACCGGTATGAGGAGGGCGGCCCCGATCCGTTGCCGTCCGAGCTGCCGTCCGAGCTGCCGACGGTGTTCCGGCATGCCGCACCCCCGAGCGAACGACCGGGTGCCGATGCGGCCGGCCGCGCCCGGCAACTCGATGGGGATGACGACGAGCTCGAAGATGCCGACGACGGCCGCACGATGCGGCGTGTCGGATGGTTCGTCGGGGTGATCGTGGTGCTGCTGCTCGTGCAGACGTTCCTCGTCGAGGCGGTCCGGATCCGCAGCGACAGCATGTCGCCCAGTTACCAGGCCGACGACGTGGTCATGGTCGACAAGGTCACCTATCGATTCCGCGACCCCCGCATCGACGAGGTCGTCGTCACCGAGGACCCCCGCACCGGCCAGACCATCGTGAAGCGCGTGGTGGCCGTCGGCGGCGACAGCATCGGCATCGACGACGGTCGCCTGGTGCGCAACGGACAGGTCGTGTTCGACGCCGACATCGACAACGACAACATGGACGGCTACTTCCACGGCCCCGTCATCGTCCCCGAGGGAGAGGTGTTCCTCCTCGGCGACAACCGCGACACCTCGCTCGACTCGCGTTCGTTCGGCACCGTGCCCGTCGACGACGTGCAGGGTCGCGTCGTCGGCCACGCCTGGCCCATCGGCGGCAACTGACCGCCGAGGACGCGACGACAGCGGTCACGGGTCGATCTCGACCGTCACCATGAAGCCGCGATGATCGCTGCCGGGCAGCGCCACGTCGAGCACATCGGTCACCGCCACGGCGTCGCCCACGAGCGCATGGTCGATGCGGACCAGCGGGGGGAACGATCGGCCGGTCGGCCATGACCTCGACCAGCCGTCGCCGTGCACCTCGTGCGCATCGCGCCAACCCCCGCGGAGCAGATCGCGGAACGCCGGATGCCAGCGGGTGGCATTGAAGTCGCCGACGATCAACGTGCGTGCGCCGTCGGCATCGGGGTCGGCGATCCTGCCGATCGCCGCCAGATCGCCGCTCCACGCCTCGAGCGACGGCCCGTCCGTGCCGGGCAACGGGTGCACCACGACGACACGGGTCGCCACGCCGTCCACGTCGACCACGACGTCGACGGCGAGGCCCTGGCCGATCGGCCCGATCGTGCGCTCGATGATCGGGTGGCGGCTGTAGACCGCCACACCGTTGCGATCACCCGGGGCCCGCGCCGCGACGAAGGGATAGCGCCCGCCGGCGTCGAGCCGTGCGAAGGCGTCCTCGACCGGTGCCGAGAACTCCGTCATCGCGATCACGTCGGCGTCGAGGGCGAGCAGCGCCGCAGCGATCTCGTCCGGCCGGTCGGTGCGGTAGTACACGTTGCCCGACACGACTGTGAGGCGCCGGGCGTCCGGTGCCGGCGTGCCGGGGTCGGCGTGGAACACGACGGGGAACACGAGCCACACGAGCGCCACCAGCACGCCGAGGTTCACGGCCGCCATCGCCCGCCGGCGCGTGAGGACGCCGATGATCGCCAGCGGCGCCGCGGCGCCGAGGACCAGTGGCGTGAGCGCCTGGAGCGCCCAGAGTGCCGGGATCCAGGTGAACCCGAGCGCCTGACTGATCGCGACGAACCCGATCGATGCCGTGGCGATCCAGCCGAGGAGCGGCAAGGAGTCCCGGATGCGGACGAG
>JBILUM010000406.1:0-3581 GCA_044370995.1 Ilumatobacteraceae bacterium
CACCCGCGGATCGAGCCACGACCCGCCACCGGCGACGCTGCGGATCGCCGCGATCAGGTCGTCGGCGGGAGTGTCCTTCAACAGGAACCCCGCGGCGCCGGCCTGCAGCGCGCCCCACAGCACCTCGTCGTCGTCGAAGGTGGTGAGCACCAGCACCGGTGGCCCGCCCTCGGCGTGGAGGCGCGAGGTCGCCTCGATCCCGTCCATCACGGGCATCCGGATGTCCATCAGCACCACGTCGGGCCGGTGGTCGCGGGTCGCCACGAGGCCGAGTTCACCGTTCGCTGCCTCCGACACCACCTCGATGCCCGGCTCGGTCGAGATGATGAAGGCGATGCCGGCCCGCACCAGCTGCTGATCGTCGACCAGCACCACCCGGATGCTGCCGCCGGCCATCGGGCTCACGAGAACCGACCGCGGCGCAACGGCAGCGCAGCGTCGATCAGCCAGGTCTGGTGATCGGTGAACCCCGCCTCCACCGAGCCGCCGGCGGCGCGCACCCGCTCGCGCATGCCGCGCAACCCGAGACCCGAGCGTCTGGAGGGACGGTCGGGCATCTCCGTCGTCGGGTTCTCGGCCGTGATCCGCAGCACCGTGCCCTCGCCATCGGTCGCGACGCGCAGCTCGACCGGCGAACCGGGCGAGTGCTGCAGCACGTTGGAGAGCGCCTCCTGCACCACTCGGAACGCGGTGAGCGACGTGGTGCCGTCGGCAGCGATGTCGTCGAGGCTGAGGTCGGCCGACACCCGCATTCCGGCGCCGCGGTACTGGTCGACGAGCGCGGGGATGTCGGACAGCTGTGGCAAGGGCGTGGCATGGGCGTGGCCGTCATGGAGCGCGTCACCGCCACCGGGCGCGTCCTCGGTGCAGCGCAGCAGCCCCACCACCTGGCGGATCGAATCGAGGCTCTCGCGCCCGACGGATTCGGCTCGCTCGAGCGCGTCGGCAGCCCGGTCCGGATCGTGGCGCAGCGCGCGTCGTGCCCCGGTGACGTGCAGCATGGTGACGGTCAACGAGTGGGCCACCACGTCGTGCACCTCCCTCGCGATGCGGGTCCGTTCGTCCGCCGCTGCGTGTTCGGTCTCGCGCACCCGAGCAGCGCGGAGTTCCGCGACGAGCTGCTCCTGACGACGGATCATCAGACCCGTCAGGAAGGAGACACCTGCGCCGCCCGTGAAGTAGATGGCGCCGGTGTCGTGAGCGGTGCCCTCGAGCAGGGCGAGCCCTACCGCCAGCCCTGCGGCGGTGATCGCCGGCAGTGCGGTCATGAGCCTCGTGCGGGCGCTGCGCGTGAGCCAGACGACGGCGATCATCGCGGGGAACATGCCGCCCGGGTTCCGGTCGACGAGCACGATCCAGGCTGCGCTCGACATCGAGATCGCGTAGAAGGCGAGCGGAGGCACGCGGACCCCGCCGCTCTCCACCGCCCACGGCACGAGCCCGACGAGGGCGAACGCGACCGTGCTCCAGCTGAACGAGGTCTTGTCGCCGAAGATCGCGATCAGCGCGGCGCAGCCCGCGGCGATGGACATGACGATGGTCGTCGAGAGTCGGTCCGCGGACGCTGAGCGCTCTTCCACGACGAGCACCTTACGGTCGTCGGGGGCTGATGTCACCGGACTGCAGTACGGGTCGCGAACGTGCCGAGGGACCGTTCACGACCCTGCTCGCGGCCGATGCCGCCGAGCCCCCATCGGCAGACGATGAGGCTCGGATCGGCGGTCGTCGCCGATCCGTTCGATCCAGGAGGTTCCCGTGCTCACACGTCTCGGTCGGTTCACGGTTCGGCGACGACGGCTCGTGCTGTCGTTCACCGTGCTGTTCATGGTGGTTGCCGCAGTGGTCGGCGCCGGCGCGTTCGGCGTGTTGAAGGACGGAGGATTCGACGATCCGGCGTCGGAGAGCACCCGCGCAGCGGCGCTGCTCGAGGAGCACTTCGGCGGTGGCGATCCCAACGTCGTACTCGTCGCGTCGGTGGACGCTGCGGCCGCTGCCACGGGTGCCGTCGGTGTCGACGACCCGTCGGTCGTCGCGGCCGGCGCCGACCTGGCGGCGCGCCTCGCCGCGATCGACGGTGTCGAACAGGTGGTCTCGTACTGGTCGCTCGGCAGTCCGCCGTCGTTGCGGAGCACCGACGGTGACACCGCCTTGGTGCTCGCTCGCGTGACGGGCGACGACGCACAGGTGACCGAACGGATCGACCTCGTGAAGGAGGCCGTGACCGGCACCCAGGGGCCGTTCGACGTGCTGCTGGGCGGACGAGAGGCGGTGTTCGCCGACGTCGGTGAAACGATCGAGGGTGACCTGCTGCGGGCCGAGCTCATCGCCGTGCCCCTCACATTGATCCTGCTGCTGTTCGTCTTCCGCGGGCTCGTCGCGGCCGCCCTGCCGATGCTCGTGGGCGTGATCGCCGTGCTCGGGACGCTGCTCAGCCTGTTCGTCATCGGTTCGATCACGGACGTGTCGCTCTACGCGATCAACCTCACCACTGCGCTCGGTCTCGGCCTCGCGATCGACTACAGCCTGTTCATCGTCTCCCGCTTCCGGGAGGAGTTGCAGGCCGGCAGGAACGTCGAAGGCGCTGTGATCCGAACGATGGAGACAGCCGGCAAGACCGTGCTGATCAGCGCGCTGACCGTCGCCGTGTCGCTCGCCGCCCTCCTCGTGTTCCCCCTGTACTTCCTCCGCTCGTTCGCCTATGCCGGCGTTGCGGTCGTCCTGCTGGCGCTCGCCGGATCGTTGCTGTCGCTGCCGGCCCTGCTCGCCGTCCTCGGTCACCGGGTGAACTCGTTGCGGATCGGCCGCCGACGGGTCGCGCGCGCCGATCACGAGGGTGCATGGCACCGCATCGCGATGTTCGTCATGCGGCGCCCCGTCCCCATCGCGGCGACGGCGGTTGCCGTCCTGTTGTTCCTCGGTGCGCCGTTCCTGCGGGTGGCTTTCGGGACGCCCGACGACCGCGTGCTGCCCACGTCGGCGGAGAGCCGGCAGGCGTCGGAGATCCTGCGGTCGGACTTCACCGGCAACTCGGCCGAGAGCTTCGGCGTGGTCGTCGACGGCGTCGGGCCGGAGCGGCTGGCGGATCTCGGAGCGACCGCCGCGACGATCTCGTCGATGGACGGCGTCGCCCGGGTCGACAGTGCGGCGGGAACCTTCGTGGACGGCGCGCTGGTGGCGACCACCGATGCCGACGCCCGATTCCTGGCCGCTGACGGCGCTGCCGTGAGCTGGATGTCGGTCGTGCCGAGTTTCGCCGTCGTGTCGGAACAGGGCGAGCAACTGGTGAAGGACATCCGGGCGCTCGACCTCCCGGTCGAGGTCGCGGTCGAGGGCTCGGCGGCCGAACTGGTCGACACCAAGGCGGCGATCGGAGACGCGCTGCCCCTGGCGCTGACGATCATCGTCGTGGCCACGCTCGTGCTGCTGTTCATGCTGTCGGGCAGCGTGCTCGTGCCGATCAAGGCGCTGGTCCTGAACTTCCTGAGCCTCACCGCCACGTTCGGTGCGATGGTGTGGATCTTCCAGGACGGCAACCTCGCCGGCGTGTTCGACTTCACCGCCACCGGGACGATCGACACGTC
>JBILUM010000407.1:0-3567 GCA_044370995.1 Ilumatobacteraceae bacterium
CGCGCGCCGACACCCAGGCGCTGCTCGACTGGTCGCACGCGATCGTGAAGATGTATGAGCTGCGCACCGACGACGCGCTGAAGGTGGCGGCCGACGCCGCTGCGGGCGAGTTCATCGACTACACCCGCGCCCTCATCGCCGAGAAGCGCCAGCGGCCCGACGACTCGTTGCTCAGCGGGCTGGTCGCGGTGGAGGACGAGGGCGAGACGCTCACCGAGGCCGAGATCGTCTCGACCGCGATGGTGCTGCTCGAGGCCGGCCACGAGGCGACGGTCAACTCGCTCGCCAACGGCATGCGGGCGATGATGCTGCACCGCGACCAGTGGCAGCGGGTGACGAGCGGCGAGGTGTCGCCGCGCACCGCGATCGAGGACATGATCCGCTGGGACGCGCCGCTGCACCTGTTCGAGCGGTGGGTGCTCGACGAGGGCGTGGTGATCGCCGGTCAGCCGATGCCGGTGGGCGCCGAGGTCGCGATGCTGTTCGGCGCGGCCAACCGTGACCCGCGGCGCTTCGACGACCCGGGCCGCTTCGACGTTGGCCGTGGCGATCCGGCGCACGTCGGTTTCGGTGGTGGCATCCACTTCTGCATCGGTGCGCCGCTCGCCCGGTTGGAGCTCGAGGTGTCGCTCGACCGACTGGCCCGTCGACTGCCCGACGTCGAGCTGGCCGCCGAGCCCGAGTACCACCCGACCTTCGTCATCCGCGGTCTCACCGCGTTGCACCTCACGACCTGACGGCCGTCACCTCGGCAGTGAAGGGTCCGTGAGATCGAGGTGGAAGACCACTCGGTCCTCGCCGCGCCCGTCGTAGTTCTCGACCGTCTTCGCGGAGAAGCCCATCGATGTGTGGAAGGCCTGCGAGCCGGTGTTCGCCGGTGAGGTGACGCAGGCGATCGACGTGCAGCCGAGCGCCCGAGTCTGCGTCGCGAACCATCGGTACAGGGTGCGGCCGACACCACGGCCACGTGCCGCGGGGTCGACTCCGACGAAGTGGATGTAGGCCACGCGCGGGTCGGCCGGGGAGACGAAACCGCACACGAACCCGAGCGTCGTGCCGTCGGTGCCATCGCACGCGATCCGCGTGGTCGCCGGGAAGTGGTCGAAGAACAGCCTCGGCAGCATCGGTGCCATCGACCGGCCACCCCACCACTCGTCGACACGGCCGATGACGTACTCGTAGTCGCCCGGCGCGACCTCGCGCAGTTCGACCGTCATGACCGGAGGGACTCGAGGGTGGCGCGGAGGGCGGTGGCGAAGACGGGGACCTCGCGGGCGGTGAAGGCGAGGGTGGGGCGGACCTTCAGCATGCTGCCGGTCGTGCCGGTCGTGCCCACGAGTACGCCGTGGTCGCGCAGGCCGTTCTTGATCGCCTCCGTCGTGGCCGCGTCGGGTTCCTGCGTCGCCCGATCGGCGACGATCTCGATCGCGTTCGCCAGCCCCATGCCGCGCACGTCGCCGATGCACTCGTGGTCGACGGCGATCTCGCGCACCGCTGATCGCAGCGCGTCGCCCGCCTCGACCACGCGGGGCAGCACGCGCTCGTCGCGCAGCACGTCGAGCACGGCGTGCGCCGCCGCGACCGACACCTGGTTGCCGCCGAAGGTGCTGAAGAACACGGTGTCCGCGGCGAAGCGCTCGGCGATCTCGCGGCGCGTGATGACCGCGGCCACGGGGTGGCCGTTGCCCATCGGCTTGCCGAGCGTGACGAAGTCGGGCTCGATGCCGAACCGCTCGAACGACCACATCGCCTCGCCGGTGCGCCCGTGGCCGCCCTGCACCTCGTCGGCCACCCACAGCCCGCCGGCGTCGTGCGTCATCTGCACCCACGCCTGCACCAGCTCGGGCGCGAGGTCGTACACCCCGTCGCTCTGCAGCACGCCGTCGAGGATCGCCATCGCCGGCGCGATGCCCTTGGCCGCAAGCGCGTCGAGCGCGGCCTGGAACGACGACGCGTCGGAGTGCAGCCCTCGGTAGGTGTCGGTGGGTGCCCATCGTTCGAGCCAGTCGGGCAGGTGCTCGGGACCCAACGTCTCGGGCGAGAAGGGCGCGATCGCGTGCGAGATGCCGTGGTAGGCGCGCGTGGTGCACAGCCCGCCGGTGTTGCCGGTGAAGGTGGTTGCCAGGCGCCAGGCGAGGTCGTTGGCCTCCGAGCCGGAGTTCACGAAGAACACCGTGTCGAGCGATGGCGGGCACGACGCGGTGAGCCGCTCGGCCAGCTCGACCGCCGACGCGTGGAGGTAGCGCAGGTTGGTGTTCAGCACCCGGGCCTGACGGGCGATGGCCTCGGTGACGCGAGGGTGGGTGTGGCCGACCGCGGGCACGTTGTTGTACATGTCGAGGTAGGCCCGACCGTCGGTGTCGTACATCCATGCGCCCTCGGCGCGGGCCATGTGCACCGGCGTGTCGTAGCTGAGCGTCTCGACCGCCGGGCCGAACACCCGCGTCCGCCGGCAGACGAGATCGTCGTCGCCATGACCGCCGCTCAACGTGCGGCGCACCTCGTGCCAGCCGAGGCCGAGCATCGTGTCGATCATCTCGAGCGCCGTGTCGTTGTAGCGGGTGGCGAACGCCGGGTCCTCGAGTCCCTGCTGGGCGCGCCAGCTCGAGATCGCCACGCCGACCGCCGACCTCGCGGCCCACAGCTCGCCGAGCAGTTCGAGTTCGAGCGGTTCGAGCGGTGTGATCCGCTGGTAGCCGTCGAGCAGCAGGCGCGCCGCACGGAACATCTCGTCACCGCGGCGGCCGGTGCAGAGCGAGTCGAGCATCGTGGCGACGTCGGCCATCAGCGCGGTGTGGCTCATGTCGCCGAAATCGATGACGCCGGTGATGAGGCCGTCGTCGTCGACGAGCGCGTTGTCGCACGTGAGGTCGCCGTGCACCACCTGGGCGCGCAGCGCAGGCCAGCGCGGCAGCACGACCTCGTCGAAGCGGTCGATCGTGGCGGTGACACTGGCTCGCGCGCCGGCATCGGTGATCGCATCGAGCATCGAGCGCACGCTGCTCGCGTGCTGCACGTCCCACGGCATCACCCGCAGCGCACTCGGGTGCACGTAGCTGCGCATCGCGCAACCGAGGCGGGCGGTGGTGCGACCCCAGGCGACGAGCGCCCGGTCGTCGAGCAGGCGGGGATCGTGTCTGCCGTGTCCGGGCACGAGGTCGTACATACGCGCCCAGTGCGTGCCGAGTGCCGACTCGCACGACAGCCGTCGCGGCCCGTCGGGATCGCCCGGCACCGGTCGCGGGCGGGCCACCGGCAGCTCGGGATCGACGCTGGCGATGTGGGCGACGATGTCGGCTTCCATGTCGAGGGTGGCCACCGATTCGGCCACGTTCGACACCTTCATCACGGCGAGCCGGTCGCCGTGGTCGTCGAGCAGCAGGAACGTGCGGTCGCGCTCGCTGCCGAGGTCGACGGCCGACGCGGCCTGCACATCGAAACCTGCGGCGATCGCCACCGCTTCGTGGAGGCTGAACGGGGGTGCCGGCGACAGCAGCACCGGATCGACGGACATCGACATGGGCGCCGACGGTAGTCGTGGCTCAGTGTGCACGTCGCTTCGTCGGT
>JBILUM010000409.1:0-3549 GCA_044370995.1 Ilumatobacteraceae bacterium
TGGTCGGCAGCCTGCCGACCGATCTGAACGGCCGCTACTTCCGCAACGGCGCAAACCCCATGCACGGCCCCACCATGCACTGGTTCGCCGGCGACGGCATGCTGCACGGCATCCGGCTGCGCGACGGCAAGGCCGAGTGGTACCGCAACCGGTGGGTGCGCACCAAGGCCCTCGCCGGCGCCGACCGCATGGATGCCCTGACCGGCACGATGGACCTCACCGTCGGCCTCGCCAACACCCATGTCGTGCGTCACGCCGGCACGATCTTCGCGCTCGAGGAGGGCAGCCTCCCGAACGTCATCTCGCCCGAGCTCGACACGCTCGGCCCGTACGACTTCGGCGGCACGCTCGCCACCCCGCACACGTGCGCCGAGACCGGCGAGATGCACTTCTTCGGCTACGAGCTGATCTCCGCTCCCTTCGTCACGTACCACGTGGCCGATGCCGCCGGGAACCTGATCCACAGCCAGCCGATCGAGGTCGGCGGTCCGACGATGGTGCACGACTTCGCGCTCAGCCGGAACTACGCGATCTTCCTCGACATGCCGGTCGTGTTCGACCTCGACCTTGCGATCCAGGGCGGCATGCCGTTCCAGTGGCGTGAGAGCTACGGCGCTCGCATCGGCCTGCTGCACCGCGACCGGGCACGCCAGGGCGAACAGCCCCGTTGGTTCGACGTCGACCTCTGCTACGTGTTCCACATCCTGAACGCCTGGGAGAGCGCCGATGGCAACACCGTGTACCTCGACGGTGGCCGTCACGCCTCGATGTGGAAGGGCGGCGCCGACAAGTTCGAGCCGTGCTACATGCACCGGTGGGCGTTCGACCTCACCACCGGCAAGGTCACCGAGGAGCAGCTCGACGACGTGTCGCACGCCTTCCCGCGCATCGACGACCGCCGCACCGGCCTGCTGAACCGCTACGGCTGGGCCGTGGGACCCCGCCATGGCTCCGACCCGAACAGCATGACCGCGCCGACCAACGTGATGAAGTACGACCTGCAGACGGGTCAGCGGACGATGCACGACTTCGGTCCGACGATGATGAGCGGCGAGCCGGTGTTCGTCCCGGCGAGCGATGCGGCCGGCGAGGACGAGGGTTACCTCGTCACCTATCTGTACGACGCGAGCTCGAACTCGTCGAGCTTCGTCGTGCTCGACGCGGCCGACATGAACGCCGCGCCGATCGCCACGGTGCCGCTGCCGCAGCGCATCCCGCACGGCTTCCACGGCAGCTGGTTCGCCGACGAGTGATCGCGCGTCCCCGGCGCGCTCGCGCCGGGGATCGAACCTCGAGGGATCAGGCGTCGAAGAGGGTCTCGTCGACGGCCGGTGAGTAGCTGATCAGATCGAGTTCGATGTCGGCGCCGCGGAAGCGTGCGACGGCGCCGTCGGACAGCACGCAGTACTGCTTGGTGCCGCCGCTCACCGCGACGTCGACACACGTGGCCGACATGCCGGCGATCATCTCGATCGAGCCGGTGGACGGAGCGATGCGTGCCGCAGCGTCGCGGCGCAGCCGCTTGGCCATGTCACCGAACGCGAACTCGGGCGTGAGCCCGGTGTTGCTGACCGCTGCAGCCTGGATGCCGTCGTCGCAGACGCCCGTGTCGAGCACGCACGTGCGGCTCGACCCGCCGTCGTTCAGGTAGCGGACCTGCCCGATCGTGACCGAGCGGCGCGGACCGAGTTGGGTGACCTGTGCCGCGGACACGACCCCGCCGAACAGCAACGTGGCCTGGTACGACCCCGTGAACTGAGCGCCGCCCACGCCGTCGAGCAACTGCAGGACCGCATCGATGGCCGGGTCACCGCTGTCGGTGCCGACGCCGGTGGGTGTCTCCTCGAAGTACGGACGCTCACCCAGTCCGCACGCCGTCAGCAGCACGGCCGACGTCAATGCGAGTGCGATCTGCTTCATCCTCGTCGGCGTCATCCTGGGCCAGCGTACCGACGGCTGCTCGACCGGCGGCATCAGGACCGGTCGACGCGGTGGCGTCGACGCCGAACACGTCGGTCCGCCGACGACGAGGGCCGACGGTGAACACGCGGACCAGTGTGAGGAACGAGACCAGACCGATGATGCCGATGACGCCGTAGCGCACGGCCGTCACGTCGGCGTCGGTGCCGGCCCGCAGCCCGTGCATGGCCACCATCCACAGCACCGGGTACGACAGCAGATGGATGCCGCGCCACCAGCGGCGGGGGATCCGGTTCCGCAGCCACGACGACACCTGGATCGCGACCAGCAGGTACATCGCGACCACGCCCCATGCGACCGCACCCGATCGGTACTCGAGCGCGAACGGGACCATGATCTCCCGCCACCCGATCTGCATGAAGTTGTCGGCCACGAGCGCGCCGAGGTGGATCGCGGTGAACACCACCGTGAGGAACGCGAGGTGGCGGTGGAGGTCGAGCAGCCAGCGCGGCAGCCCCTTGCGTTCGATCAACCGGGTGATGCCGAGGATGCCCCACAGCACCGTGCCCGCGAGCAGTACGAACGCGACCCAGCCGCTCGAACGCGAGATGTACCAGGCCAGCTTGTCGCTCATCGCGGATCGCTCATGCGGGGAACGTGCCGACGGTCGACGACGTGCCGTCGGCGTACATGACGAGGCAGGAGGCGTGCTGGAAGCAGTCGCGGCGGTCGGGATCGACGAAGGGCACCTTCGAGAGGGCGTCGGCCCACGCGGCGGTGTCGGCCACCACGGTGGCGCCCACGACGTCGTTGGTCGTGCTCGCCCCGGTGGTCGGTGCCAGCAGGTGGTGATGCGGTCGCTGGCCCGAACGCCAGCGGCGGCGCAGGGTCGTGCTCGTCGCCACACCGCCCGACGACAGCGACACGGAGGTGAGCGCCCGCTCGGTGCGCGGGTCCTCGATCTCGATCAGCCAGGCATCGCCGTTCGGCGGTGTGCCCGCGACCCGGAGGTCGCCGCCCACCGAGACGAGCGCTCCGTCGGCGCCGCGTTCGAGCAGGCCGGTCACGGTGAGGTCGGCGGCGAGCCCCTTGCCGATGCCGCCGAGATCGAGCCGGACGTCGACCGGCAGGCGGACGACCGAGCGGGTCTCGTCGAACTCGATGCCCGCGCAGCCGGGGGCCGGCAGCGACACGGCCGGCGATCCGCCGCCTCGCTCGCGGACCACCTCGATCGTGTCGTCGTAGCCGAGCCGGAGCAGCGAGTCGTGCACCGTCGGGTCGAAGCACCCCTTGGTCACGAGCCAGGCTGCGCAGGCGGCGCGGACTGCGGTGACGGTGTCGGCGTGCACCTGGACGGCCGAACCCTGCGCCCGGTTGAGACGGCTGATGTCGCTGTCGGGCAGGAACCGGCTCCATCGTTGCTCGAGTTCGCACACCCGGCTCCGGGCCCAGTCGAGCGCGTCGAGGTCGGCACCGACGACGGTGACGGTCACGTCGGTGCTCATCGCCCGGAACGCGAGATGGGCCGGGCGCAGTGCCAGTTGCGCCGGGCTCATCGCCGGGCTCATTGCCGGGCTCATCGCCGGGCTCATTGGGTGCCTCGCGACGACCCGTCGGGCGGTGCGGTGA
>JBILUM010000422.1:0-3461 GCA_044370995.1 Ilumatobacteraceae bacterium
AACACGCCGCTCGGTTGGGGGATTGCTGCACTCGTCGTGGCGGCGTTGGGGACGATCGCTGTCGCGCTGAGGCGGCGTGTCCCCGCGGCGGCCGTCATCGTCGGGCTGGTGTGGACGGTGGCGTGGTGTTGGTGGCTCCTGACCCCGAAGGGTTCGTGCTGACACCGGTCAGTTGGTCGGGGTTCGATCACATCTGTTCAGGTGTCGAAGAGGATCTCGACCATCGGGGCGGTCTCGACGAGCACCTCGAGCGGTTGCTGGTCGCGGTACCAGGACGCGCTCGGGTGCTCGAGCACCGTGCGCCGAGTGGCCGGATCGTCGACGAACACCGCCCGGGCGGACACGTCGGCGTTCGCATGGCGCTTCAGGTGCACGACGAGACGAGAATCGGCGCGAAGGTTGGCCACCCAGTCGCGCAAGCCGGTGGTGCCGGTGATGAAGCAGCGGCCCTCGACGTCGAGCATCCAGATCTCGAGCCGGCGGGGGAGACCCGAGGAACGGCCGGTCGTCGTGATGTCGATCGTCGGGTCGTCGGCGAGTTCGGAGCGCACGAGGTCCACGACCGCCATCGTAGAACGAGTGCCGCCGGGTGTTCAGCTGCCGGCGACCCAGGCCTGGACCGCCGCGACGCCGAGTCCGGGGTAGTTGATGTTGAGGCCGTCCATGCCCATGTCGAGCAGCTGCTCGTAGCCGGCGGCGTTCTCCCACACCCGGTCGTTCGGCCACACCCAGATCACGTAGCCGGCGTCGTGCGAGGCGGTGACCACCTCGGGGGTCAGCACCTCGAGGCCCTCGTACTCCGGTGGGAGTTGGAGGATGCGCATGCCGTCGGGCAGCGGCGTGCCGTCGAGCACCCAGGCGGTCGACAGGCCGAGGCCCGGGGTGAGCTCGACCGTCGGGGCGAACTCGCCGAACGCGGTGACGACGGTGTCGTCGAACGACGTGACCACGGCGGCGTCGAGTCGGTCGAGCTCGGTGAGTTCCGCGGCGAGCACGCGGGCGGCTTCGGCAGCTGCGGCACCGTTGCCCTTGATCTCGATGTTCAGCGGGATGTCGGGCCACCGTTCGACGATGTCGCGAAAGCGCGGGATCGCGAAGTCGTCGGCCGTCGCGCCGGCAGGTGGCGCGACCGCGCCCGTGCGGATGCCGCGGTACAGGTACGCCGCGTCGGGCTGGTCGCGGCACACGCACTCTGCGGTGAACCAGTAGGCGTTGTCGAGCGCGGCGACCTGCTCGTAGGTCATCGACGCCACGTCACCGGTGCCCTCGGTGGTGCGGTCGACATCGCCGTCGTGGTGCACGATCAGCACGCCGTCGCCGGTGAGCTGCACGTCGAGGTCGAGCATGTCCACGCCGGCGGCGACGCTCTGCGCGTATCCGTACGGCGTGGAGTGCGGGAACTCGTCCTCGCCGGCGGCGTGGGCCAGCACGATCGGTCGGCCGAGCGCGAGCAGGTCGTCCACCGTCGCTGCGGGCTGGGGTGCAGCGGTGGTGTCGGGCACCGTCGCCGGCACCGTGTCGGGCACGGTCGTGGCGGGGGCCGACTCGGCGGTGGTCGCATCAATGGTGGTCGATGGACTCGACTCGCCCGCGGACGCGACACCGTCCTGGTCGCTGCTACCCGAACAGGCGGCGGCGAACAGGACGGTGACGAACAGCAGTGCCTTCATCCGGCGCACGCTAGAGGTGCGGCCTGAGGTCGACCCAGCCAGGGTTCAGCGGGTGAGCTCGGCGGTGACGATGCGGCCGATCTCCTCGCCGGTGAGCTCGTCGTGGGTGCACAGCGCATCGGCGATGGCGATCAGGGCCGAGCGGTGCTCGAGGAGCATGCAGGCGACGCGGTCGGCGGCGCTCTCGAGGATGCCCTCCACCTTGTCGCGCGACGGCTGGTCGGACAGGACCTTCGCGACGAGGTTGCCGCCCATCGGGCCCGCTGCCGCCTCGAGGCTGATGAGGGTGTCGATGGCACCCATCTGACCGACCATCTGTGAGGCGAGGGTGGTGGCAGCGGCGAGGTCGCCGGCGATGCCGCTGGAGGCCTCGCCGAACTCCTGGATCTCGGCGGCGCGACCGGCGAGGGCGACGGCGATGAGATCGGCCGCCTCGCTCGGGGTCTTCAGGTGGCGCTCCTCGGCGTCGACGTGCGAGACCAGGCCGAGGGCGCCGGCGCGGCGCAGGATCGAGGCGATCCGGACGTCGCGGCCGACGAGCACGGCCGACAGCGCGTGGCCCGCTTCGTGGATGGCAACCCGGCGACGCTCATCGGGGTTGTAGCCGACCGGGTGCGAGAGGCCGATGTCGGTGGTGAGCTGTGCCTCGACGATGTCGCGCATGTTCATGCGGGTGCGGCCGTGGCGAAGGGCGACGATCAGGCCCTCGTCGAGCAGGCGCTCGATCTTGACCGGGCTGTAGCCGGGCGTCATGTCGGCCACCGAGAAGGCGTTGACGTCCTCGGCGTGGGCCTTCTTGCCGAGGTAGTAGTTGGCGATCTCGACACGGTCGGCACGGGGCGGGAGGTCGAAGTGGATGACCCGGTCGAAGCGGCCGGGGCGCAGGAGGGCCGGGTCGAGGTCGGCGGCGCGGTTGGTGGCGGCGACGATGAGGATGTTGGCCGGCGTGGGCTTCGGACGGGCGAGCGCCTTGTCGGTCGGGAGGAACACGTTGATGCCGTCGATGAACTTGCTCTTGAACCGGTCCTTGGCCGTCGGCATGTCGAAGCTCTGCATCTGCACGAGCAGCTCGTTGACGACACCGACGATGCCTTCGCGCATCGACCCGGAGTTCATGCCACTGCGTGCACCGCCGATCGCGTCGAACTCCTCGATGAACCCGATGGCGCCACCCTCGGCACGGGCTGCCTTGCGCAGCGCCTTGAAGTAGGTGCGGATCTTGCGGTTGGTCTGGCCGTAGTACATCGACTGGAAGGCGCTGGCCGACACGAACAGGAACGGCACACCGGCCTCGGCGGCGAGCGCCTTCGCGAGGTAGGTCTTGCCGGTGCCAGGAGGGCCTTCGAACAGCACGCCACGACGGGGCGAGCCACCCATCTCGGCGGCGAAGGTCTCGTGGGCGAGGAACAGGTTGAGCGTGTCGATCGCCTCACGACGGGTCGCCTCGGCGCCCACGACGTCGTCGAGGCGGACGTTGGAGTCGCTCGGACGCAGCAGGGTGTGCGGCGAGTGGCCGGCGCCCAGGAACGGGATGAGGATCAAGCAGGCGAGCACCAGCATCAGGCCGAGCATCACCGTGGTGGTGGGATCGTTGGTGATCCACCCGGGGATGCCGAACTCGATCGGGTTGTCGGTGGCCTGCCGGTACCAGAACCAGCCGAAGGGCACCGACAAGACGGCGAGCAGCTTCCACAGTCGCTTCTGTCGCACCTTCTCGCGGTTCTGGGTCGCGTCGACCCGGTCGCCCTGCACGATCCGCCCACCCTGTAGTTGATCGATGTTCATCTGTCG
>JBILUM010000048.1:0-9350 GCA_044370995.1 Ilumatobacteraceae bacterium
CGCCACCCGATTTCGGACACCATAGCACGCATCTCACGTTCCGTGGCAACGTTTCACTCTACGTGGTTGCCCCCTCGCCGGTGGCGAGACGGCTTGAACGCCGCTTGACGGCCTCGATGTGCCCTGCGCGGTCGCCCGAGCACCCAGGCGCAGATCGTCTGGTTCCAGCCGTCTGATCGGAGGCCGGATCGGTGGCCTGAGCTGGGGCCGAGGGGTCTGGGTCGATCGATTATGGTGGTCATGATGCCGAACCTGCCGACGCGAACCTCGCCCCGGCAGGCGCGCTCGGCCAAGTCGCTCGATCTGATCCTCGATGCGGCCGAGCAGTTGTTCCACGAACGGGGCGTGGCGGAGACCTCGACCGTCGACGTCGCCGTCGCGGCCAAGGTGTCCGTCGGCCGGCTCTACTACTGGTTCCCCGACAAAGATGCGGTCACCGACGCCGTGATGAAGCGCTCCGAGCAGCGCCTGCGCGACTTCCTCGACAAGGTGATCGTCGACGAGCCCGACGTCCCCACACCCGACCTGCTCGACCGCGCGGTGCCGCTGATCGGTGCGTTCTTCAGGGAGCACCCGGGGTCGCTCGCGGTGCTGATGCGCGGCCCCACCGACGCGGTCCACCACGGGCGTTCGATGTCCAACTACTTCGAGCAGTTGGCCGCAGGCGTCGTCGAGGCGCGGGTGCCGGGGATCCCGTCCGCCGAGCGCGACCTGGTCGCCTCCACCATCGTGCGCATCGTCCTCGGGATGATGGCCGAGTACGTGCGGCTCGACATCGAACGGGGCAGGGTCCTGCTCGTCGAGACCCGCTATGTGCTGGCGGCCTATCTGCACTGCCGCTACCCGGGTCACCTCGATCCGGTCTGGGACAACCCCGACGATCCCATCCGGCCCTCGCGGCGCCCGGTGCGCTTCGACCGTCCGCCGCTCACGATCCACCCGGCCCTCCCCGATCCCGAGTGAGCGTGCTCGGCACCCTGTTCGCCTATGGCACGTTGCTTCCCGGCGACGTGCGGTGGCATTTCCTCCAGCGGTTCGTCACCGACGACGGAAGCGTGGATCGGGCCGATGGTCGCCTCTTCGACACCGGCGAGGGCTACCCGGCCGCGGTGTTCGATGACGGCATCCAGGCTGACGGCGTCCAGGCTGACGGCGTCCAGGCTTCGGTCATCCACGGACGGGTGTTCACGCTGGTGGCCGATCTGGTCGACGAGGCCCTGGCCACGCTCGACGAGGTGGAGGGTGCCGTGGCGGGCGACTACCGCCGCATCGAGATCGTCACCCACGAGGGCCGGGCGGCCTGGGCGTACGCATACGGCGGCGGGCTCACCTTGGCGCCGATCGACGGCGGGTCGTGGGCGGCCCACCGAGCCGGACGGGCCTGAGTGCGACTCGCCGAGCGCGGCGCCGACCTGATCTCCTGGTGACCGATGTCCGACGTGATGCCGACCGATGACGTACACGCCGCGGGCGCCTTCCCTGGCTGGCGCGTGGTCGGCGCGAGCTTCGCGTGTCTCGCGACCACGGCGGGGCTCGGCTTCTACGGCCTCGCCGTGTACCTCACCGTCCTGTCGCGTGAACAGGGCTGGAGCGTCGGCTCGATCTCAGCGGCCGGCACCCTGTTCTTCTTCGTCAGCGGCATCGCCGGGCTGGTGGCAGCGCGGGCGATGGCCACACGCGACGTCCGTCTGGTGGTGCTGTTCGGTGCGGTGACCGGCGCGATCGCACTGGTGCTGCTCGGACGGGTCACGCAGGTGTGGCACGTCTACGCGGTGTACGGACTGCTCTCGGTGGGGCACACCTTCGCCGGGCTCGTGCCCGCCACCACCGTGGTCACTCGCTGGTTCCACGCCAAGCGATCGGTGGCGCTCGCCGCGGCGAGCACCGGCTTGTCGGTCGGGGGGATGGTGATCACGCCGTTCGTCAAGTGGCTGCTCGACCGACGCGGCGTCGCCGACGCGGCGGTGTGGCTCGCGCTGCTGTGGCTCGTGGGCATCGTGCCTGCGACGGTGCTGTTCCTCCGTGGTGATCCGGCCGCTGCCGGCTGGCAACCCGATGGTGCGCGCGCGTCGTCCGGTCCGGCCCCGGTGACGGCGAGCGTCTCGTATGCCGACGCGTTGCGCACGCGATTCTTCCTGCTCGTCACGATCGCCTACACGTTCATCCTGGCCGCGCAGGTCGGTGGGATCCAGCAGCTCGTGAAGCTGGTGGAGGAACGATCGACGGCGTCGCTCGCCACCATCGCCACCACCGTGCTCGCCGGGACGAGCGTGGTGGCCCGCCTGGCCGGCGGACAGCTCGCCGCGCGGGTGCCGATGGCTCGCTTCGCCGCGGTGATGGCCGCGCTGCAGGGCACGTCGCTGGTGGTGATCGCCGTGTCCACCGCATCAGCGCCGCTGTTCGGCGGCATCGTGCTCTTCGGCGCCACCGTGGGCAACCTGTTGATGCTGCACCCGCTGCTGATCGCCAACGAGTTCGGGCCCGCCGACTACGCGCGCATCTTCAGCCGCTCGCAGTTGGTCGTGTTCCTCGGGACCGCCGCCGGGCCGTACCTGCTGGGCGCGCTCCACGATGCCACCGACGGCTACCTCGTGTCGTATCTCGTGGCGGGTTCGCTGTCGATCACCGGCGCCCTGGTGCTGCCGAAACGCAGCCGCGAGCCCGTCTGACTGTCAGACCAGCGCGACGGCCTCGCCGAGGGTGCGGATGCTCGCTTCCGTGATCGGGTCGACCACCAGGATGAGCTCGTCCGCGCCGGCGTCGGCGATGGCTCGCAGATGGTCGGCGACCTGCTGCGCCGTGCCGCCGATCGCGGGTGCTGCAGGGTCGTGCGGACGTTCGCCGCCCTCGCCCAGCCGCACGAGCACACACGCACTGCGATCGAGCGTCGCCGGGTCGCGCCCCACACTCGTCGCGATCGCGGTGACGCGTGCCGACCGCTCGGCGAAGCCGTCGGGTGTGTTGCCGAACTCGGTGAACCACGTGTTCCAGCTGTGGGCGTGCGGCAGCGTGATCTCGAGCACGCGCGCACCGTTGCTGCCCACCATCAACGGGATCGAGCCATCACCGACCCGTTCCGGCAGGAGCACCGCGTCGTCGCTGCGCCAGTACGTCCCGGTGACGGTGCTCCGACCGCCGGCGACGAGCTCGCGGATGATGGTCCACGACTCCTCGAACCGGGCGACACGATGATCGAACGGGATGCCGAAGGCATCGAACTCGGCCCGGTTCCAGCCGGCGCCGAGGCCGAGCACGAAGCGTCCGCCGCTGATCTCGTCGACCGTCGCAGCCATCTTCGCGATCAGGGTGGGCGGGTGGAAGCCGGCGCACGCGACGAGCGGGCCGAGCTGCACCCGCTCGGTCACCGTCGCCAGCGACGACAACAGTGTGAATGCCTCCCACGGGGCGCGCTCGGGACGACCGTCGCCCCGGTACAGCAGGTGGTCGCCCACCCAGATCGAGTCGAACCCCACCTCCTCCGCGGCGCGGGCCATCGCGAGGTACTCGGGCCAGCGGACCACGCGCTCGACCTCCGGCAGCTGGATCCCGAAGCGCGCGCGACGCGAGCCGGTGGGTGGCGCGGCCGGTGTGGCAGCGGAGGGAGGTGACGCCGGGGGAGCGGACATGGCGGCGACGGTAGCCATGTGCGGGTACCTTCGCCCACATGCAGTCGACCAGGCCGACGATCGTGACGGCCGACGACACCACGGGCGCGCTCGAGACGGCTGCAGCCTGTGCCACCGACGGACGCCCCTGTCTCGTCGTGCCCCATGGGGCTGCGGTACCCGGCGCCCCTGGCGGATTGGTCGTGCTCGACCTGCGCAGCCGCCACCTACCACCCGACGAGGCCGCTTCGCGGTTGCGCTCGGTCGTGGAGACCACGCCCGACCTGCGCGCCCACAAGGTCGACTCCACCCTGCGCGGCAACTGGCCCGCCGAGGTGGAGGCGATCGCCCACGCCGGCCGGACGGTGCTGATGGTGCCGGCGTTCCCTGCCGCCGGCCGGACGTGCGTGGGTGGGGTCGTGCACGTCGACGGGATTCCGGTCCACGAGACCGCGTTCGCCGCCGACCCGCGGTCGCCCGTGACGACGTCACGACCCACCGACCGCCTGCCCGGCGCCATCTCGGCGCACGACCTCGGCACGGTCCGCGCCGCCCTCGCCGAAGGCGTGCGGATCGTCGTCGCTGACGCCGCCTCCGATGCCGATCTCGACGCGCTCGCGGCATTCGCCGCCGACCATCCCGACGTCGTGCTCGTCGGTCCGGCCGCAGCGATCACCTCGCTGGTCGCTCCCGCTCAGGAGCGGCCCGTACCGGCACCGCTCCGGCCGCGGGTGCTCGTGGTGTCGGCGAGCCGGCACCCGACCGCGCTGGCACAGCTGACCGAGCTCGCAGCGCTCGGCGTCACCGTCGTGCGGCCGGCAGCCGACGCGAGGATCGATGATGCCGACGGTGTGCTGTCGCGCCTGGCCGACGACGTCCACCGACACCTCTCGGCGGACGCGTCGATCGCCACGCTGGTCGTCGTGGGCGGCGACACCGCTGCCGCGGTCATCGGTGACGCGATCGTCACCGTGGAGGGCAGCCTCGGCGTCGGTGTCGCCGTCGGCCGCATCGACCTGCCGGGACGGCACACGCTGCGCCTCGTCACCAAACCCGGGGGATTCGGCGCGCCCGATACGTTGGTCGACGTGCTCCACGACGCCCTCGGACCCACATGACGGCCCCGGCCCCATGACTGCAACAGCCCCGCTCGCGATCACGATGGGCGACGCCTCGGGCGTCGGGCCCGAGATCGTGCTGCGGCACCACGTCGCCAGCGGGATGGGCGATGCGGTCGTCTACGGCGACGCCGCGATCCTGCGGCACGGCATCTCGCTGCTCGGCCTCGCCCTCGACCCCGAGCGCGACCTGGTCGCGGTGGCGCCCGGCGACGAGCTGCCGCCACTGCGGGACGGCGTGCTGCGCGTGGTCGACCTGGCCCGCCTCACGGCCGACCAGCACCGACCCGGTGTGCTCGACGCCGCCTCGGGCGCCGCGGCGCGCGAGTACGTCCTGGCCGCCACCCGCGACGCACTCGCCGGCACCGTCTCGGCCGTCGTCACCCTGCCCATGAACAAGGAGGCGACGCAGCTCACCGATCCCGTGTTCGTCGGCCACACCGAGCTCATCGCCGCCGCCTGCGGTGTCGAGCGTTACTCGATGATGCTCGCCGCCGGCGACCTCGCCGTCACCCACGTGAGCACCCATGTGTCGTTGCGCGAGGCCATCGAGCGCGTCACGGTCGAGCGCGTGCTCGACGTCGTCCGCCTCACCCATGCCACGCTCGCCCGGTTCCTGAGCGCACCCCGCATCGCCGTGTGCGGTCTCAATCCGCACGCCGGCGAACACGGACTGTTCGGCACGGAGGACGCCGAGCGGATCGTGCCCGCGATCGACGCTGCCCGGGCCGAGGGCATCGACGCGACCGGGCCGCATCCGGCCGACACCGTGTTCCATCAAGCCGTGCACCGCAAGCGGTTCGACGCGATCGTGTGCATGTACCACGACCAGGGCCACACGCCGATGAAGCTGCTCGCGTTCGAGAGCGGCGTCAACATCACGATCGGTCTGCCGGTGGTGCGCACGTCGGTCGACCACGGGACGGCGTACGACATCGCCTGGCAGGGCGTCGCGTTCACCGAGTCGCTGCAGCACGCGATCGACTGGGCGCGCCGGCTGGTGGGCGAGGCCGGCTAGCCCCCGCCGCCGTTGCGGGCGATCGCGGCTCGTCGCTCGAGGCGCGCCTCGGGCAACAACACCATCGACGACACGATGATGAGCCCGGCGGCGATCCACGCGACCGTCTCGAGGTCGAAGCGCTCGATGACGAGGAACCCGAGCAGCGGGGCGGCGACGGCGCGGATCCCCGTGAAGAACGTGTGCAGGCCCATGTAGTCGGCCACGCGGCCGGGCGGTGCGAACTTGGTGACCCACAGGGTCCACATCAGGTCGCCGCCGGCGCTGCCCACCCCGAACGCGACCGCGCCGAGCAGCAGGCCGAGGTCGGACGACCCCGAGAAGAACGCGGCCACGTACAGGGCGAACAACAGGTTCACCATGATGCGTGCCGCGAAGAACGACATCCGGTCGAACAGGTTGCCGAACAGCGGCATGCACACGAGGCGGACGATCGACGGGACCGTCACGGTGAGCATCGTGATCTGTGCCGCGTCGGCGTCGATGCCGTAGACGGGCCGGGCGAGGTACTCCACCCGCAGCGGCAACAGCATCAGGTTGCCGAAGCCCATCAGCATCCACGCGATGAGCGTGAGCCGCAGTTGGCGATCCTCGCCCAGGAGGTGGAAGTGGGGGAGGGGCGACGTGCGGCCCTCCACGGCCGGCAACGGGGTGGAGGGCAGGTTCGCCTGGCAGATGCCGACGGCGGCGAGGGCCACAGCGGCCACCACGAGCAGCACCCACCATCGGTCGGGATGCGCCTTGAGCATGGCGCCCATGGCGAAGCCCGCCACGGCGCTGACGGCGACCCGCACCGCCATGCCTCGCCCCACGCGCCGCCCGCGGTCGACGACGGAGAAGTTGCGTTCATACGTGGCGGTCAGCAACGGGATGGGGGCACTGATCGCGGCCACCCCGATGATCGAGCCGATCACCATCAACGTCAACGCACCGCTGGCCGAGAGGGCGAAGCCGAGTGCACCGGTGAGGCTGATGGCCGCGGCGACCACCATGACCGGTCGGCCCGAGCGACGAGCGGCAGCCGTGATGAACGGCGAGGCGAGCAGCCCGACGCCCGCTGCCGCGGCGATCAGCCCTTTGACCCACCCGGCAGCGTCGAACTGCGTGATCGCGACGGTGAGCACGATCGTGCTCTCGATCGGCACCAGCACACCGGCCGGGATGGCGCGCAGGACGTCGACGAGTTGCGTGCGTCGGACGATCTGCGGATCGTCGCTCGGAGGCGCCGTCACGAACCGGCGCGCATCAGACGAGCCGCCGCATCGCAGCCTCTGGCTGGGTGGTGGCGGCGATCGTGACCTTCGCGTCGACCACCCAGCATCCCGACGGACCGATGATCGCGGGGTTGATGTCGAGTTCGTCGATCGCAGTGTGTTCGAACACCAGATGCGACACCCGAGTGATCGTGTCGACCAGGGGTTCCGCATCGATCCCGGCAGCGGCGAGGGCAGCGCCGACGCGGGACGAGTTCACCAGGTTCGACGCAGCGGCGTGGGTGACCGGCGCGAGCCGACTCGCCTCGTCGCCGATGGCATCGGCCATGATCCCGCCGAGCCCGACGGTGATCACGGCGCCGAGCCGAGGATCGGTCGTGCATCGGATGCGGACGTCGATGCCGGGGGGCACCATCTGCTGCACGGTGATGCAGCTCGCGTCGTCGCCCAGGCTCGCGCGCATGACCGTGGCCGCATCTCGGACGGCGTCGGCATCGGGGAGGTCGAGTGCGACCCCCGCCTCGGCCGAGCGGCCGGCTCGCCGACGCAGCGCCTTGAGGCCGACGGGGTAGCCCACCCGCTCGGCCACCGCGACGATCGCGTCGGTGTCGGCGGCCTCGGTGAGCTCGGTCGTCGGGGACTGCACGCCGTAGGCGTGCAGCACGGCATCGACGTCGGCCATCGATGCGGCCCGATCGCCGTCGGTCGACGCCGACACCGCTCGAGCGAGGACCGACGCGGCCACCTCGCTGTCGACTCCGGGCAGGTCGGCCATCGTCGCTTCGGCCTCGGTGTCGAGCCATCGCCGGTAGGCGACCATGTGCCCGATGACGACCGCCGCCGGCTCGGGGAACGAGAACGACGGCACCTGGGAGCCGTCGCAGACGGGACCGTCACTGCGGCCGAGCATCACTGCGACCACCGGCTTGCCGGCTCGGTGCGCGGCCGCGTCGATGGCCCGGGCCGGCACACGGGCCGAGGCGATCGGCGGGGCGTGGATCACCAGCAGTGCATCGATGCCGGGGTCGGCGAGCGCGGCCGTCACCGCAGGGCCGTAGTCGTCGACGTCGGAACGCCAGTCCAGCGGGAGCGGTGCGGCGATCACCTCGAGTCCGGCCACCTGCAGCGCGGCCGCAGCGAGGACACCGGGGCTGCGCGAGTTGGTGAGGATCGCGACTCGTCCGCCCGCAGGCACGGGCTGGGAGACGAGCACGCGGGCCGTGTCGAGCATCGCCCGCACGGTGGGCACCTCGATCAGACCGGCCTGCTGGTAGAGGGCATCTGCCGCGGTGCCGAGGGCAGCCGCGCCGGTGCGGACCGCGACGATGGGCCGTCGACGCGAGACCCGTCGGGCGATGCGGGCGAACTTGCGCGGGTTGCCGAAGCTCTCCGTGTAGATCGCGATCACCTTCGTGCGTTCGTCGTCCTCCCAGAACTGGAGGAGGTCGTTGCCCGACACGTCGCTCTTGTCACCCAGCGACACGAACCACGAGAGCCCCATCGACATCTGCGCGGCGAGCTGCAACAGCGAGGCACCGAGCAAGCCCGACTGCATCGAGATCGCGATGCCACCCGCCGGGAGATCGACCGGGACGAGCGCGGCCTGCACGCCGACGGGAACGTCGACACTGGCGTCGTCGGTCGCGCTGACAGGAGCATCGACCGGGGCGTCGACGGGCTTCGGGTCGACCTTCACCCGTCCCGTCGCGACGCCCATGCTCGCGGGTCCGATGATGCGCATGCCGTTGCGGCGTGCCCGGTCGACGATGGCGGCCATGTCGACGCCCGTGCCGTCGACCGCGGTGAGCACGACGGCGCCGCGTACCCGCTTCTCGATGCACTGGTCGATCACCTCGGCCAACGCTGCCGCCGGGGTCGCGATGACCGCGAGCCAGACGTCGTGATCGATGTCGAGCACGGTGGGGTACGCGGTGACGCCACCGACCGTCGCCCGTCGCGGGTTGACCGGGAAGCACGGCTGCACGCCGCCGCCGACGACGTTGGACCACACCTCTCGCCCGATCGAGCCGGGTTCGTCACTCGCACCGATCACGGCGATCGACCGGGCGAGCAGGAGTCGCGCGACCGACCGGCTGTCGGCGCGACGCTCGCGCTGTTCGACCGAATCGACGAACTGTTCGGTGTCGGTGAGCGGGAACTCGAGCTCCACCACGCCGCTGTCGAAGTGGCGTTGCACCGGCCAGCCGGCCTTCGAGAACACGCTGAGCATCGGCCGGTTGTCGGCCAGCACGTCGGCGGTGAACCGCCCGATGCCGTTGGAGTGGGCGATGGCGGCGAGGTGTTCGAGCAGCAAGGTGGCGATGCCCTTGCCGCGGTGCACGTCGTCGACCATGAACGCGACGTCGGCGTCGTCGCGGCCGGGCCAACGCTCGTA
>JBILUM010000410.1:0-3543 GCA_044370995.1 Ilumatobacteraceae bacterium
GCAAGGCTCGCGTGCGACGTGGTCGGGGCGTCCGCTTCCCAGCCCCGTCACCCAGCTGGGTGGTGGGGGCCGAGCAAGGCTAACGGCAGACGCGACCCGGTGCCACGGAGATGCGGGGGCGGCGGATACCGTGGCCGCCATGACGGATGCGACACCGGTGGTCCTGGTCCACGGCTGGGGCGGCTCGTTCGCCTCGACCTGGCAGTCGAGCGGGTTCACGGAGCTGCTCCGCGACGCCGGCCGCACCGTGGTGGGCGTCGACCTGCTCGGGCACGGCACCGCGCCGAAGCCGCACGAGCCCGAGGCCTACGCCGACCTCACCGCACGGGTGCTGGAGGCGATGCCCGACACGCCCGTCGACGCGGTCGGGTTCTCACTCGGTGCGATCACCCTGTTGCGGATCGCGATCGCACAGCCGCACCGCTTCCGCAAGCTCGTGCTCGCCGGCATCGGTGGCACCCTGTTCGACGACGACACGACGGGCACCGAGCGGATCATCGCCGCGCTCGAGGGCACCGCGCCGCCCGACGACAACATCGCCCGGCTCTTCTCCCAGTACGGCAACCAGCCCGACAACGACCTGGGTGCCCTCACCGCGGTGATGAAGCGCCCGCGGGGCGTGCCGTTCACCCCCGAGCTGGTCGCCGACGCCACCTGCACCACGCTGGTCGTCATCGGCGACAAGGACTTCGCCGGTCCCGGCGATCCGCTCGCGGCCGCGCTGCCCGACGCGACGTTGAAGGTGCTCCGCAACGTCGACCACTTCGCCACGCCCGAGTCGTTCGGCTTCATCGACGCGACGCTCGAGTTCCTCGACGCGATCCCCGGCTGACGCCCGGCCGATCGGAGCCATCGTGCCGCCCCGGATCACGACCGACGTCGCCGACGCGCTCCGGGTGATCCGCGACGGTGGTCTCGTGGCGATCCCGACCGAGACCGTCTACGGGCTCGCGGCCGACGCGTCGAACGAGGCGGCTGTGCGTCGGATCTTCGCTGCCAAGGGGCGCCCGGTCGATCATCCACTGATCGTGCACGTGGCGCGCGGTGAGCAGCTCGCCGACTGGGCGGCCGAGGTGCCGCCGTCAGCGGCGGTGTTGGCGTCCGCCTGCTGGCCCGGCCCGCTCACGGTGATCGTGCAAAAGGCGGCCCACGTGCTCGACGTCGTCACGGGCGGACGCCCGTCGGTCGGGGTGCGGGTGCCGGCCCATCCGCTCGCGACCGAACTGCTCGACCGCTTCGGCGGTGGCCTCGCGGCACCGTCGGCGAACCGTTTCGGCCAGGTGAGCCCCACCACCGCACAGCACGTCCTGCGCGACCTCGGCGACCTCGACTCCGACGGCGGCGGCGGCGTGGATCTGATCCTCGATGGTGGACCGTGTCCGATCGGGGTGGAGAGCACGATCGTCGACTGCACCGTCGACCCCGCGCAGGTGCTGCGGCCGGGCGGGATCGCCACCGAGGAGGTGGAACGCCTGCTGCACGGCGCCGTTGCGCCGGCGAGCGGCCCCAGCCGGGCATCGGGGATGCTCGCGTCGCACTACGCCCCTCGCTGTCCGGTGCTGCTCGCTTCGTCGCCCGCCGAGGCGCGTTCGATCGCAGCCGGCCAGGTGAACCCGCTGGTCATCGGCGACCCGGCCCTGCTCGACGACCTGGTGCGATACGCGCAGCAGCTCTACGACCTGCTGCGCCGCGCCGACGAGGCCGGCCACGGCGCCGTGGTCGCGGTGCTGCCCCCGGCCGCGGGGCTCGGGCACGCGATCCGCGACCGGTTGTTCAAGGCAGCTGCTGACCGAGCTGGTTGAGCTGCTCCACCCACACGTCGCGCACCCGCTCGACGAAGCTGAGGTCGGTGGCCGACAGATCGGCTCCGGCCGGGGTGGTGACGGTGATGCTCACCGTGCTCCCGCCGGCGTCGGGCACCAGCTCGAGCCGGCACCAGCACGGTGCGGGCTCGTGCAGGTGGCACTCGAGGACGTAGGGCGGGTCGTCGTCGAGCACCTCGCCGATCCACGACGCCACCACCAGGAGCGCTTCGAACGTCTCCGCCGGGAGCGCATCGACGGTGAACGACGGCGCGTCCTGCTCGACCCGGTGCCGCTGTCGCCCCCATCGCACCGGCGGCGGTTCGCGCCGGGCGCGCCGCTGCTGGGGTGGCGGAGCGGTCGCGGGGCTGGCCGCCCGGGGATCTGCCAGCGGGCGACGTCCGGTGAGGTGCGCCACGGCGGCCTCGAACGCGACGTTGACCCGCTGCATCGCCTGCTGATCACCACCGCGGTCGGGGTGGACGTCGAACGCGAGGCGCCGCCTCGCGGCACGGACCTCGTCGAGCGTGGCGCTGCGGGTGAGGCCGAGCGCGGCGAACGGATCGACGAGCGGGTCGATGTCCGGGTCGATCTCGCGATCGCTCACGCCGGCGGGTACTGCCGGTCGCGCACCGCGGCGTAGGCACCGCGGACCGCTGCGGCGGTGTCGCGCCCGCCGGAGGCGGAGGCGGGCACCTCGGTGCTGCCACCCAGGCCCCAGCGACGGATCACCTCCTGGTGATCGACTTCCAGCGCCACAGCGGCCGCTTGCACACATGCGCCGGTGGCGACCGCCTCGTCTGCGGTCGACAACGACACGGGTACGCCGCACAGATCGGCGAACACCTGGCGGACCGCGGTGCTCCGGGCGCCCCCACCGGTGAGCACGACCGAGGTGACGGGCGCGTGGGCCATCAGTGCGTCGAGCGCGTCGAGCATGCCGCAGACCACGCCCTCGACCGCGGCACGGGCGAGCTGCTCGCGGCTCACATCGCTGCGCAGGCCGGCGAGGAGGCCGGTGGCCGACGGCAGGTTGGGCGTCCGCTCGCCGTCGAAGTACGGCAGCAGCGTGAGCCCGCCCGCACCGGCGGGAGCGGCCGAGGCGAGTGCGTCGAAACCTGCCCGATCGACGGCGAGCAGGCGGGCGGTGGCGTTGAGCACCTTGGTGGCGTTCAGCGTGCAGACGAGGGGCAGGAAGCGCCCGGTGGCGTCGGCGAACCCGGCCACCGCACCGGACGCGTCGGCCGTGGGCGCATCGGCCACGGTGAACGCGGTCCCCGACGTGCCGAGCGAGACGACGGCACGGCCGGCGGTGACGCCGAGTCCGAGGGCGGCACCCATGTTGTCGCCGGTACCGACGGCCACCTTCGCGCCACGCCACGAGCCGACCACCTCGAGCGGGTCGGCCACCCGCGGCACCACGTCGGTCCAGTCGCGTTCACGGTCGATCACGCCGAGCAGGTCCCACCGGTACTCCCCTGTCGCCGGCGACCAGTAGCCGGTGCCGGAGGCATCGCCGCGGTCGGTGGTGAACGAGCGGGCCAACTGGCTCGTGAGCCAGTCGTGGGGCAGCAGGACGTGGGCGAGCTTCGCCCACGTGTCGGGCTCGCTGCGGTGCAACCAGGAGAGCTTGGTGGCGGTGAACGACGCGGTGGGCACGCTGCCGACGGCGTTGGCCCATCCCTCGGCGCGGTCGGGCAGCTGCTTCAGCAGCCAACCGGCGTCGGGGGCGGACTCGGTG
>JBILUM010000411.1:0-3538 GCA_044370995.1 Ilumatobacteraceae bacterium
ATGCGGCCCGTGTCTGATCCTTGTGTCACATCGATCAACGTACAGCGACCACCCTCCCGCGAGCAGAATGGGTGCATGCCTGCACCGGATTTCGACGCCGTCGTCGTCGGAGCGGGCCACAACGGTCTCGTGTGCGCCGCATACCTGGCCCGTGCCGGGATGCGCACCCTGCTCGTCGAGGCGCGGGCCACCGTCGGCGGCACGGCAGCCAGCGAGCCCTTCGCCGGTGCCACGGTCAACATCTGCAACTGCGACCACATCACGTTCCGCACCACCCCGGTGATGGAGGAGCTGCGACTCGCGGAACACGGACTGCGGTACCTCGACGTCGACCCGTCGCAGACCAACATGTCGTGGGACGGCGCGCCGGCGTGGGCCACGCATCACGACGTGGAGGCGACACTCGACTCGATCGGCCGGTCCTTCCCGACCGAGGTCGACGGGTACCGCCGCTACCTCGCCGCGGCGATGCCCGCCGTCCGCATGGTGTTCGACCAGGCGAACGATCCGCCGTCGTTCACCGGGATCGCGAAGAAGGTGATCGCCCGACGCGGTCGCGGCGTCAGCACCCTGCTGCGCTGGAGTCGGCGCAGCGCCGCAGACGTCATGCGCGAGTTCTTCACCACCGACGCGCTGCAGGGTCCGGCGATGGTGACCGGGCCGATGGTGTGGGGCCTCTCCCCCGAACTGCCGGGCACCGGCCTCGGGGCACTCACCTACGCACTGCGACACGTCGGCAAGGTCGGCCGTCCCGAGGGCGGCAGCGGCATGGTGCCGATCAGCCTCGAGCGCTCGTTCCGAGCCAACGGGGGCGTGGTCCGCACGAACACCAAGGTCACCGCGATCACCTGCGAAGGACCGGCGGTGAGAGGCGTCACCCTCGACGACGGCACCGATGTCACCGCCGGCGTCGTCGTGTCGGCGTGCAACCCGCACGACACCTTCCTGCGCTGGCTGCGCAACCCACCGCCCCAGGCGCACGGCCTCGTCGAACGATGGCGGCAGACTCCCCACCACGAGGGATACGAGTCGAAGATCGACGCCGTCATCACCACGCTCCCCCGCCTGCACGCCATGGCCGGGCTCCCCGACGATCCGCACCCTCTCACGGGCACGGTCGTCATCGCCCCATCGCTGGCCGCCATGCACCAGGGTTTCCAGATGATGGGCGACGGCAAGGTGCTCGAGCGGCCAGGCATGTTCCTCAACGTCCCCACCGTGCTCGACCCGTCGATGGCGCCGGCCGGCCGTCATGTGCTCAGCCTCGAGTGCCTCTACACCCCGTACCGTCTGCCGGGCGGTTGGCACGACAGCACCGAACCTCGCCGCTGGCTCGATCAGCTCGCGGCGATCGCCGAACCCGGCTTCCTCGACGGCCTCGGCGAGTGGCGGGCCATGACCCCCGATCGCTACGAGTCGGAGTTCCACCTGCCGGCAGGACACGCGACGAGCTTCGCCGGGGGCCCGCTCGCCGCGCTGCTCAACAAGCAGCCCGAACTCACCCGCTACGAGACGCCCGTACGCGGCCTGTACCTCACCGGTGCGGCCACCTTTCCGGGCGCCGGTGTGTGGGGCGCGAGCGGCCGCAACGCCGCCCTCACGGTGCACCGTTCTCGCTGAACGCCGAGGCCACGCCGGATCGGCGCCTGCCCCGCCGGCCCGACACCTGACACGACGTGACGCATGCAACCGGGCGTTGCACCACAACCGGGTCGAGATGCCCTACGATGGGCTCTGCCGACGGGGAGTAACCCCCACATTCGGCGGTCGTCAACACGAGCGAGAGCTCCGGCCGCCGAGGCTCGCGAGAGCGGGTGAGACCAGAGGCACCGGGCAGCACCGCGCTGCTCAGTGTCGAAAGGACCCCCGTCACCGTGTTCTCCTCAGGTTCCCTCTCACTCGGGCGGCTGTTCGGCATCCCGTTCCAGCTGCACTGGAGCGTGATCGTCGTCGCCGTCCTCTTCGGCTCGGGCCTCGCCGCCAGCTACGGCGCGGTCGGTGCCGCCATCGCGCTGGTGGCCTTCCTCGCATCGATCACCGCCCACGAACTGGCGCACGCACTCGTCGCCCGCCGGCACGGCGTGAGCACCCAATCCATCCAGCTCTGGGCGCTGGGCGGCGTTGCACGCCTCGACCGCGAGGCGGCCACGCCTCGTGCGGAGGGATGGATCGCCGCTGCAGGTCCGCTCACCAGCCTCGCGATCGGCGCCGTCGCGATCGGCTCGATGTTCGCCCTCACCGCTGCCGGGCTCGACGGTGTCGGCCTCGGCATCCTCGGCTGGCTGGGAGTGATCAACGTGCTCCTGGGTGTGTTCAACCTGCTGCCGGGCGCGCCGCTCGACGGTGGTCGCATCCTCAAGGCCGCACGCTGGGGACGCCACGGCGACCGCTTCCGTGCCGCCCGTGAAGCCGGCAACGCCGGCAAGGCGGTCGGGTTCTCGCTCGCCGGTATCGGCGGTGTGATGCTCGTCAACGGCCAGCCCGGACTCATGCTCGTGGCCACCGGCCTCTTCATCGCCCTCAACGCAAAGGCCGAGATGCTCGCCACCGACATGGCCGAGCGGTTGAGCGGTACCCGGGTCCGCGACCTCACGTGGTTCGGCATCGCCCAGGCGACGACCGACACCGACGCCGACACGATGTGGTGGCAGCGTTCTCGCCTCGGCGGGGCGGGCGTGGTGGCGATCACCGGTGCCGACGGCAACGTCGCCGGCATCGTCAGCGAGGAACAGCTCCAGGCGGTGCCGGAGGAACGGCGACCCTATGTGTCGCTCACCCAGTTGATGGTGCCGTTCGCCAAGCTCGCCAAGGCCGACCCCGACGAGGAACTGGCCGACGTGCTGTCGAGGCTGAATCCGTCGTCGCCGCTGGTCACCGTGTGGCGCGAGGGCAAGCTCCTCGGCGTGGTGCCGAAGGGCCGACTGCTGGCTCGGCTGCAAGCCGCTTCCTGACCAGAGGCCACCTGAGCGACGACCACGCGATCGGGACGCCTTGACCCTCGAGGGTTCAGGCGTCCTTGACGCTCCAGTCGCGCTTCGCGACCGGGTCCTTGTCGCTCCAGGGGAAGTTGATCCACATGTCGGTCTTCTTCCACACGTAGTCGCACTTCACCACCGAGTGGCTCTTCTCGTACAGACATGCGGTCCGCACCTCGGCCACCTTGCCGTTGCAGAAGTCGAGCACGCTGCGCAGCGTGTGGCCGGTGTCGGCGACGTCGTCCGCGATGAGGATCTTGAAGTGGCTTGCGTCGACGAAGTCGGGAGCCGGCGGCAGGATGCGGGGCACCTCGAGGCGCTCGTCGACACCGGTGTAGAACTCGACGTTCATCGTGTAGACGTTCTTCACGCTGAGGGCGTAGCCCAGGGCGCCACCGATCAGGAGGCCACCGCGCGCGATCGACAGGATCATGTCCGGCTCGTAGTCGTCGGCCACGATCTGCGCCAGTTCGCGGGAGGCGGTTCCGAAGATCTCCCAGGTCATGATCTCGCGTTCGTTGGACACGCAAACTCGCTTTCGAAGGGGTTCCAGAGATGATCTG
>JBILUM010000412.1:0-3523 GCA_044370995.1 Ilumatobacteraceae bacterium
TCAACGGCGATACCCCGCTCCTGAGTCGATGTCTTCACGAGCAGGCCTCGGTCTCGAAGGTCACGGAGCAGATCACGGGCTCGGTAGACGTCGATGTCGAGCAGGTTTTGAATCGTTCGATTGCTGATTCGTCCGTACTCAAGGACGTGAGCAATGACCTTGCGGTCGATGTCGTCGACCGTTCGCCGGTGGTAGGACACACTGCTTCCCAGCGTCGCAATCACCGATCCCCTCAGGCGATACTCGGGCCGTCGTAGCCGGGCTGACTCGCGAGTTGGCTCGAGGATGCCGGGGCGATCACCTGCAAGTCTCCGAAGGAGTGCGTCGGCTTCCGCCTCGCTCTTCTGGATCACGCCAGACAGGTCCGGAGCCGTGATGGTGCGCGTCGAGAGCATGGTGAAGACCACCAGAAGCGTGTCGACGTCATCTCGCTCCTGGGCATCGAGCTGCTCCACGTAGCGCACAACCTGCGTGCGGGGTGCCCCGCCGACGAGGGCAACCCGAGTCGAGTCAACGGTCTGCGAGATGGTCGGGGTGCCGTGCCCGGAACGGAGAAGTTCTCGAAACATGCGATCGACGCCGCGGCCCGTCTCTTCTGCGATTCGGAGCTTGCGGGCCGCCTGAAACAGACATCGATTTCGAGGCTTGGACGGGTGGGTGAGGATGTTCTTCTCCGTGACGCCCGCAACCAACGGTCCGGGGGACTCCACAACGAACACGGTCGGCGAGTGCTCGATGGTGACCGGCGCATCGATCCGGAACTCGCGGTGGAGCAGCGCGTTCGCCACCGCTTCTCGGACCGCCCCCTGCGGAAAGTCAGCAACCTCGATCTGTGTGCCGTCCGGCAGGTTCAGTGGGGTCGTGTGCCGCCGGGCCCAAGCAAGGTCGATGACTCGGTCCAGGACGTTGAGCAGCGGCCCGTCGAGCCGCTCTACGACCGTGGCCTCGCCGCCTGGTGTCTGCCGATGCTGATACACGACCCAGGGACCCTGGCGGGAGGACGAGCAGAACAGCAGCTCGCCCGCACGCAGGAGTCGGCCATCGCGATCGACGACACCCAGGCCTCGCAAGAGCTCGATGTCCGAAAGGTGAGCGAGCTCCTGTCCTGCGCCCCCGCCTTGACGTAGGCGACGTCGCGCTGCTTCGAGGGCATCGGCCTCGACGTCGTCGACCGAGTAGACGGATAGTTCCGCCGACCAATCCACTCCTCGTCGTTCCTCTCGAAGGAGCATCTGATCCTGCGGGCTCATGGGAAGGCAGGCGTCGGCCACTCGGCGTCGCGCTCGTCCTTGCTGATCTGCATGGATGTCGAAGCTACGTGGCACGCTGAGGACGAGAAGCCGAACTCCGGCGAAGGTGACCTCGTCACTGGTGACCAGGAGCGCAGGGACGGTCAATTCGTAGATCCGGCGCTGAACGTGCTGCGCGTCCAACTCGGTTCCAACGAGTGCATCGAGTCCGTGCGCGTCGTCGTCGACTCCGACAACGATGGTTCCACCGTCTGCGTTTGCGAAGCAGATCGCCGCATCGCGGAGCACCTTCTCCGTCTCGCTCTCGGATCGGGCCTCTTCCTTGAAGTCGAGGTGGTTCGATTCGAGGTCTTTGGGGCGAGCCCCATCGACGATGGCCTGGAGCGCCTGTTCGACGATCTGATCCATGTGTTTGATCCTACTTTGGGTCGATCCTGAAAATCAGGTATCCGCCAAACTCTGCCAAACGGGCTGTGGTCGACGAGCGCACCCTCGAGGCCCGCGCTCTTGCGCGCGCTGTGTTTCCCGTGTTCACCGCTGAGGCGAGCTGACCGCCGACCGGGCCCTGCGGCGACTTCCATCGGCACAATCAGGTCGATGGGAACGATCACGTCATCGGCGAAGCCGGGCCGGGCCAACCTGGCTTCCCAGATCCCTGGTTCATCGGTGAGGACGAACCCTGCTGCGGTCATCACCGCGCCGATCGCGGGCCGGTCGGAGAGCCGGCTCGGGTCGACGACGATATCGGCATCGGTGGTGTACGGCTGATAGGTGGGTAGGCGGCCGACCGTGCGCAGGTACACCGCTTGCGCACCGACGAGCACAACGGCATCGAGCTGTTCGCGAAGGGCCGACAGGACATCGAGCAGCACCCGTCGCGCCTCGACGTACTCGATTCGTGGCTCGCCGATCATGGCATCACGCTGTCAGACCCGTCGCTTGCCAGCGCGGCTCATTGCGTCGCATCCAGGTGAGCAGCGCCTCGCCTTCAGCCGGCATGCGGCCTGGGCCGGTGAGGCAGTCGATCGCAGCCTGAAAGATCGATACCGATTGCATGCCGTCAGCCTGTCGGACCCGCTTGAACACGACCGGGTCGTACGGCTCGGCGAGGACGACGTTCGCGCCGGTCTTCGCCGGAAGGAGACGCGCTGCCTTGGCGACCCGCTCGGCGTCGTCGGTGTAGATGACGGCCATCTCAGGCGCGGCGACAGGCGAGACCGCCGATGCCACCAACGACCCGGTGATGGCCCATCGTCCGACCCTGAGCCTGGTGAGGTCTTCGACGAGCCGCTCGGGTCCGGCGGCGGCAATCCACGTCGAGGTGGTGTTGGCGTCGAGCAGCGAATACGTCCCGGTGATCTTGCGCAGCAACGGCTCCCACTGGACGGATGCGACTGGCCCGCGAGGAGCGCGTTCGATGACGAGTTCATCGGCGAGCACCTGCAGCATCCGTGAGACATAGCCGTCGTCGGCATCGAGCTCAGTTGCGAGATCGCCAGCGGTGTAGGGCGGGCGAACCTCGGACAGAGTTCGCAGCAGCGCCCAGGCTCGCGGGCCTCGTAGCGATGGTGCCTTCGACGGCCTCGGGTCGGGGTCGCGGGAGGCACCCTCGGTTCGTATGTAGAGCCCTGGACGGCCGAGGCGGATCTCGACGTTTCCTGTTCGGTCGATGTAGCCGGCTCCCCGTTCGCGAAGGAGGTCTCGCGAACGTTCGCTCAGCCAGTCGACCGAGACGAGCGTCGACTCGTCGACAGTGAGCCACATCCCGCGGACATCTCGCGGTTCGAGCCGGTCAGTGGTGAGCAAGGAGAGTGTGCCCTTGGCGCCACCGGCATCGGCGATGCCGAGGCGTGTGACATCACCTTCCTGTCCCGCGACGACGACCGACCAACCGGATGGAAGGAGGGCGCGCAACTGTTCGATGGTCGCATCGATCCGACGTCGACGAGCTGCTGGCACTGCTGGACGGCCCACGGTGTCAGGCTATCGCAGATCTGTCCATCGGACTTATCTGTTTGTTGCAGACAGATTGACATGCTAGGCAGAACTTCTAACGGAACTTCTAACGGACGGGCCGACACGGGCAGTTATCCACAGACACAGACCATCACGAAGCAAACGTGAAAAGCCAGGTAGATGGCACTTTCCAGCACGTCACGTCACAGCCCGACAGGGCCGGTCTGCGGCTCATAACCCGAAGGTCACAGGTTCAAATCCTGTCCCCGCCACGAAGAGAAGGCCCAGGCAGATAGAAAGATACGCCCGGGCCGTCG
>JBILUM010000413.1:0-3518 GCA_044370995.1 Ilumatobacteraceae bacterium
TCTGCCAGGGCCTTCTCTTCGTGGCGGGGACAGGATTTGAACCTGTGACCTTCGGGTTATGAGCCCGACGAGCTACCGAGCTGCTCCACCCCGCGTTGTGTTGTCGTTCAAGGTAGCGGCCCCATCCCTCGATCGCAACCGGGCGAGCGAGTCATCGGTCGTGCATGATGGATGCGTGACCGCATCACTGCTCGAGGCGCTGCGCGCCCGGCTCGACGACGACTGCATCCAGGCCGACCCAGACGTGGTGGCGGCCTACGCGCACGACCGCGCCATCTTCGAACGGGCCGGCACCGGGGCGGTGCTCGTCATGCCCCGCACCACCGCCGACGTGGTCGCCACCATGCACGCAGCCCGGTCGGCCGGGGTCCCGGTGGTCACCCGCGGGGCGGGCACCGGGCTGTGCGGCGGCGCCAACGCAGTCGACGGGTGCGTCATCCTCTCGATGCACCGCATGAACGCGGTGCTGTCGATCGACACCTCCAACCGGATGGCCCGCGTGCAGCCGGGTGTGCTCAACGGCGACCTCAAGCGGGCCGTCGCCGAACACGGGCTGTTCTACCCACCCGACCCGGCGTCGTACGAGATCTCCAGCATCGGTGGCAACGTCGCCACCAACGCGGGTGGGCTGTGCTGCGTCCGCTACGGCGTCACCCGCGACTACGTCATCGGACTCGAGGTGGTGCTCGCCTCGGGCGAGGTCATCCACACCGGTCGACACACGCTGAAGAACACGGCGGGCCTCGACCTCACCGGTGTGTTCGTCGGCTCCGAGGGCGTGCTCGGGGTGATCACCGAGATCACGGTGAAACTCGTCCCGCTGCCGCCCCTGCCGTGCACCGCGGTCGCCTACTTCGCCGACCTCCCGTCGGCGGGCCGGGCGATCCTCGACATCTTCCGCGCCGGCCACGAGCCGAGCCTGATGGAGATCGTCGACCAGGCGTCGCTGCGCCAGGTGAATGCGGTCTACCACATGGACCTGGACACGTCCGCGGCCTGCCTGCTGCTCGTCCAGTCCAACGGCGACCGCGCCACGGGGGCGATCGAGGAGATGGCCGAGCTGTGCGTCGCCCAGGGCGCAACCGAGGTGCACCATGTGAGCGACCCCGCTGAGGGCGACATGTTCATCGAGGTGCGCCGCCGCGTGTGGGCTGCGTTCGAACACCTCGGCAAGGCGATGCTGCCCGAGGACGTCGCCGTGCCCCGTGAGCGGCTGGCCGAACTGCTCGCCGGCATCGTCGAGATCGGCGAACGACACCGCGTCCACCTCCCCACCATCGGCCACGCCGGCGACGGCAACATGCACCCGCTGCTCGTGTTCGACGGCGGTGACGCCGACGAGGTGGCCCGCGCTGAGGCGGCCTTCACCGACATCGTCGAACTCGCCCTCGGACTCGGCGGCACGATCGCAGCCGAACACGGCGTCGGCACGCTGAAGCGCCGGTTCCTCGCCCGCGAGCTCGACCCCGTGCATCACGCCTGGCAGCACCGAGTGAAGGACACCTTCGACCCCACCGGCATGCTCAACCCCGGCAAGGCCATCTGACCGGCCGCAACCCGGACCCGGCCGCGACCCGAACCGGTCGCGAATGACCCGCGAACGACTCACGAAACTCGGCGAGCTCCCCGTCGCACCCGTCAGCGGTGCTCGCTAGCGTCGTCCGCATGCTCACCTGGAACGACGTGATCCGCCTGGCCGACACCGGCAACGTGGCACCCCCACAGCGCGTGGAGAAGACCGACGACGAGTGGCGTGCGCTCCTCGACCCGACCGCCTACCAGGTCACCCGCCACGCCGGCACCGAACGGCCCTTCAGCAGCGAGATGTGCAGCCGCTTCGAACCCGGCCGCTACGGCTGCGTGTGCTGCAGCACCCCGCTGTTCGACGGGTCGGTGAAGTTCGAATCCGGCACCGGCTGGCCGTCGTTCACCGAGCCGCTCACGACCGACGTGATCGCGTATCACGTCGATCGTTCGCACGGCATGGTGCGGGTCGAGACCGAGTGCAACGTGTGCGATGCACACCTCGGCCATGTGTTCCCCGACGGTCCACCGCCCACCGGCCTGCGCTTCTGCATGAACGCCGCTGCGCTGCGCAAGCTCGACGACCAGCACTGACCAGCAGCGCCACACGGACGGTGGCCGACAGGCACCGACGGCGCTCGGCCACCATCGCGCGATCGCCCGAAATCCCTTCATTCGGTGGGCTCTGCGGCCGGTGAGCCTCCCCGAACTGAGCAAACCCAGAGAGTACGGTTGGGGCACACGTCCGACGTGCGTGCGTGGCTGCACGCATGTCGAACACCCGCCGCTCCGAGGCGCCGAACAACGAGGGCCGTCCACCACATGGGACTCTTCAGCAAGAAGCAATCCATCGACCCGGTCGAGTTCCTCGTGCTCCGCAACGAGCTCGTGGAACTGAAGGAACGACTCGATGCGAGCGAGCAGGCGAAGGCCTCGCTCGAGGACCGCCTCAGCTCGCTCGCCGCCACCACGATGGTGCTGTCGTCGAACTCCAAGAGCGACACTGCCGAGATCGTCGAGAAGATCGAGTCGCTGGAGAACCGCCTCGAGACCACCCTCGCCGTCGGCAGCAAGGTCGACGAATTGCACCAGCGCGTCATCGACGTCGAACAGGGCGGCGCCGGCAGCGGCGGGCGCGACATCGAGCCCCGCCTCGCCGAACTCTCGAACCGTCTCGACCAGGTCGCCGAACTCGCGGCTGCCCCCGTCGCCCCCGACGACGAGCTCGCCGGCCGCCTCGACAACCTCAGCCGGAGCGCCGAGACCGTCGATCTCCTGCAGCGTCAGGTCGGACAGATCAACGCACGCATGAGCGCCCAGGCCGACATCGTCGACCAGGTCACCGCGCTCAGCGACCGCATCGGGCTGCTCCAGCAACGCAATGTCGACAGCGACCGCATCAACCAGCGCCTCGACGAGCTCACCGCCGCCGGCAGCACCACCGAGCTCAGCGAGCGCCTCGCCCTGCTCGGCCAGCGCGTCGCCGCCAGCGAAGAAGCCAGCCGCGCCGCTGCCGAACAGGCAGCCACCCGCGCCGAGATCGACGCGCAGCTGCAGGCGCAGGCCTTGCTCGCCCTTCGGGTGGCAGACATCGACACCCGCCTCGCCCAGATCGACGGCCAGGGCGCCGACGTCAGCTCGCTGCGCGAGATCGTCGAGCTGCGCAGCGCCGACGTCGCCGGCCTCCGCGAGCTGATCGATGTCCGCAGCGCCGAGATCGCCGACGTGCGCGCCCAGCTCGAGCAGGTGCGCACCGCCGCCCCGGCCGACAGCGGCCCGCTGCAGGTCGCTCAACAACTCGGCCAGCAGTTGGGCGAGCTCGCCGAGCGCGTCGCGATGACGGCCGAGGATGCGCGTTCCGCACGGGAGCGCGCCAACTCCCTCGCCGAGCAGGCCCGCCTCGCCAACGAGCAGGCCGCCGCACTCGCCCAGCAGCTTGCCGAGACCGGCGACCGCACGGGCCGCGTCGATCAGCAGATCTCCGAGATCTGGTC
>JBILUM010000525.1:0-2942 GCA_044370995.1 Ilumatobacteraceae bacterium
CTTGGCCGACTTGTCCTTGAACTGGGTCATCCGGCTGAGCTCGCCGAAGCTGACCGTGCACTCCATGACCCAACCGAGCTGGGTGTGCTCGGGCACATGGCTCTGGACGAACACGGTGGCGACCTCGGGATCGAGACCGACGGCGAACAGCATCGCGGCCATGCGCACGGTGGCATCGCCCAGCGTGCCGGGGGTGTCGGTGACCGTGAGCGCGTGCAGGTCGACGATGCCGTGGAACACGTCGGCTTCGTGCTGGCCGCTCACCCAGTTCCGCAGCGCACCCAGGTAGTTGCCCAGATGGACGTCGCCGGTGGGTTGGATGCAGGACAGCACGCGGGTCACGGCGGCCAACGCTACCGACGGACGTGGGTCGGCCGGGGCTAGTTTTGACCCCCATGGCCTTCGACGTGGCGACCCCGGTCTACGAGGGACCGTTCGATCTCCTCCTCCATCTGATCCTGAAGGAGCAGGTGGACATCTACGAGGTGCGGCTGTCGATCATCGTCGACGCCTACCTGCAGGAGATCGAGAAGATGCAGGGCCTCGACCTCGAGGTGGCGACGGAGTTCCTCATGATCGCCTCCACGCTGGTCGAGCTGAAGGCGCGGCGCCTCCTGCCCGGTCGCGAAGATGTCGACCTCGACGACGAACTGGCCCTGTGGGAAGAGCGCGACCTGCTGCTGGCCCGCCTGTTGGAGTGCAAGACGTTCAAGGACGTCGCCGCGGTGTTCGGTCGGTTCGCCGACGACGCCGACCGCAGCTTCCCCCGCGAGAGCGGCCCCGACGAGCGGTTCGCCGAGCTGGTGCCCGATCTGATGGACGGCATCACCCCGAAGCGGCTGCACTCGGCGTACATCCGGGCGATCACGCCGAAGCCGGGCCCGCCGCGCATCGATCTGTTCCACGTCGCCCCGGTGCGGGCGAGCGTGGCCGACGCGCTGGTCGAGCTGATGGACGAGCTGCCCCGAGCGGGTCGTATCTCGTTCAGTCGGTTGACGAGCGGCCTCGTGGAGCGGTTGGAGGTGATCGTGCGGTTCCTCGCCCTGCTCGAGCTGTTCAAGCAGGGTGCGGTCGAGCTCGACCAGACCGAGCGCTTCGGTGACATCGAGATCGTGTGGAACGGCATGGACGCACGCGACGAGGAGTCGGTGCTGGCCATCGACGACTACGAAGGCTGATGCGCTGATGGACGAGATGGGTGAGATGGGCGCGATGGACGAGAACCGTGAGATGGACGGAATGGACGGAACGGGAGAGATGCACGACGAGTTCGACGACGTCGAGGCCGTCGAGGCCGTCGAGGCCGTCGAGGTCGAGGCCGTCGAGGCCGTCCAGGTTGAGGTCGTCGAGTTCGAGCCGGTCGCACGGCAGGTGACGTTGCCGGGGGTGCCCGATGCCGACACGGTGCGGGCCATCGAGGCGATCATCATGGTCGCGGTCGAGCCGGTGCCGGCCGAGCTGCTCGCACAGCTGCTCGAGATGCCGACGACGGTGATCGACGGGCTGTGCCACGAACTGGCCCGCAGCTACGAGGAAGCCGGCCACGGCTTCCAGCTGGTGAAGGTGGCGGGCGGCTTCCGGTTCCAGTCGCATCCCGACCAGTCCCCGTACGTCGAGCGCTTCCTGCTCGACGGCCAGCGCGCCCGCATGAGCGGCGCGGCGCTCGAGACGCTCGCGATCGTCGCCTACAAGCAGCCGATCTCGCGCGCCCAGGTGGCCAGCATCCGTGGCGTCGATCCCGATGGCGTGCTGCGCACCCTGCAGGCCCGCGGCTACATCACCGAGGTCGCCCGCGACAGCGGCCCGGGCCAGGCGATCCTGTTCGGCACCACCCCGTCGTTCCTCGAGAAGCTCGGGCTCGCCTCGCTGGCCGATCTGCCGCCGATCGCTGAGTTCGTGCCCGGTCCGGAGGTCGTGGAGGCGCTCGAGCACGGGCTGCGCGTCGATCCGACCACCACCACGTCAGCGACGACGGCGACGACGGCGCCCACCGACGGCACAGCGTGAGCCGACCGAACGCTGCCGGCAACGGGCGCGGTGACCGAGTGCCCGAGCCGCCGCTGTGGGAGCAGTGGGCGGCGGCCTCCGCAGCGCTGCCGCAGGGCGAGCGGCTGCAGAAGGTGCTCGCCACCAGAGGTTGGGGCAGCCGGCGGGTGTGCGAGGAGCTGATCGCAGCGGGGCGTGTCACCGTCGACGGTGAGGTCGCCGTGTTGGGCCGGCGGGTCGACCCCGACGTCGACCGGGTCGAGGTGGACGGCGTCCCGATCGGTACGAAGCCCGGGTTGGTGTACTACCTGCTGAACAAGCCGGCCGGTGTGGTGACGACAGCGCACGATCCACAGGGCCGCCCGACCGTCGTACAGATCGTCCCCGACGAACCCCGCGTGTACCCGGTGGGTCGTCTCGACGTGACCACCGAAGGGCTGCTGCTGCTCACCAACGACGGCGATCTCGCCCAACGGCTCACCCACCCCAGCCACGGCGTCGAGAAGGAGTACCTCGCCGAGGTCGCCGGCGGCCGGGTGTCGCAGGGTCGCATTCGTGCGCTGCGCGAGGGCGTGGAGCTCGAGGACGGCATGACGGCACCGGCCCAGGTGTCACAGCCCGATCCGGGCGTGCTCCGCATCACCATCCACGAGGGTCGCAACCGTCAGGTGCGCCGAATGTGCGAGGCGATCGGGCATCCCGTGGAGCGGCTCGTGCGAGTGCGGATCGGCACCCTGCAGGACCGCACCTTGAAGCCGGGGGAGTGGCGCGAGCTCGACCAGCAGGAGCTCAAGGCCCTGATCGAGTCCGCCGGCGCACGGAGCGCGCCGGTAGATTCGTAGCCCGTGAACGAACCCGCCCCCCAGCAGCGCCGCGCCAACATCGCCGGCCTCGGTCTCATCGGGGGCTCGATCGGTCTCGCCCTGGTAGAGCGCGGCTGGCACGTGTCCGGCGAC
>JBILUM010000414.1:0-3510 GCA_044370995.1 Ilumatobacteraceae bacterium
GGCGTGGAGGGCGGCGGCGAGGCCGTCGAGATCGTCGGCGTCGCACAGCAGCGCGGCATCGCCGGCGATCTCGGGGATCGAGCCGGCCGTGCTGGCCACGATCGGGAGCCCCGCGCCCATCGCGTCGAGGAGCGGGAAGCCGAACCCCTCGTCGAGCGACGGATACGCGAGCACGCGTGCGTGGTGCAGCAGCCAGGCGCGCACGGCATCGTCCACGTAGCCGGTGAAGAGCACACGAGCACCGACCTCGCGGGGAAGAGCGTCGACCGCGGCGTCGACCGCCGGCCGGTCGTCGCCGTCACCACCCGCCAGCACCAGCCGCAGCTCGGGGTGCATCGGTGCGATCTCGCCGAACGCACGCACCAGTTGAGGCAGATTCTTGCGCCGCTCGAGCGTCGCCACCGCCACCACGAAGTCACGGCCGTCGAGCTCGGCGATCGGGCAGCCGATCGTGGGGTCGGGCATGGCCAGTGGCGCGAGGTGGACCACCCGCACGTCGGCTCCGGGGAGCAACTCCCGCACGGCGTCGGCCGTCGCGTGCGAACTGGCGTGGACGACGGCGCCGCGACGCACCGACCGCGCGAGCACCCGACCGGCCCGCACGACGTCGGGGTGGGCCTGGGCGGGGTTGCGGAGGAACCAGCAGTCGTAGACCGACACCAGGCTGGGGATCCGTGTCGGGGGCACCACGTAGTTCGTCCCGTGCACGACCACGGCGCCGGCCAACCACCGATCGGCGCGCGGATGGTCGAGGTGGGACCAGAATCGGTGGGCCGCGGCGGCCGGCAGCGGCAGCCGGCGGACGCCGTCCTGCGGGCGGGCCCGGAAGCTCGAGAGATAGGGGAGCAGGTGCAGGCGGTCGTCGTCGGCGAGCACCGTTCGGAGGGCGGCCACACCGGCCCCGATCCCGGTTCGTCGACCGGCCAGCGGACCGACATCGAACGCGACCGGGAGGGCGTCTGACGGGGGTGCCATGGCGCACGCACGCTACCGCAGGTGCCCGGCCCCAGGGTCGTGCCCCGTAGACTCGGGCGCCATGCCACGCGCCTTCATCACCGGAATCACGGGTCAGGACGGCCGGCACCTCGCCGAGTTCCTGCACAGCAAGGGCTACGAGGTGTTCGGGATGGTCAAGGGCCAGAACAACCCGAAGATGACCGAGATGCGCGACGAGTTCCCCTACGTCGAGCCGGTGCCGGGCGACCTCGCCGACCTGCCCTCGCTGGTGAAGGCGCTCGACCTCGCCCAGCCCGACGAGGTGTACAACCTCGCGGCCATCTCGTTCGTGGCGATGTCGTTCAACCAGGCCGAGCTCACCGCCAACATCACCGGCACGGGCGTGCTGCGCATGCTCGATGCCATTCGCATCGTGGGTGGCAGCCAGGACAACCGCATCCGCTTCTACCAGGCGAGCTCGTCGGAGATGTTCGGCAAGGTGCGCGAGACCCCGCAGACCGAGCTCACCCCGTTCCACCCTCGTTCGCCGTACGGCTGCGCCAAGGTGTTCGGCCACGACATCACGGTCAACTACCGCGAGAGCTACGGCCTGTTCGCGTGCTCGGGCATCCTGTTCAACCACGAGGGCCCCCGGCGCGGCCTCGAGTTCGTCACCCGCAAGGTCACCAACGCGGTCGCCCGCATCAAGCTCGGCCTGCAGGACGAGATCGTCCTCGGCAACCTCGACTTCAAGCGCGACTGGGGCTACGCCGGCGACTACGTCAAGGCGATGTGGATGATGCTGCAGCAGGACGAGCCCGACGACTACGTCATCGCGACCGGTGAGACCCACACCGGCCAGGAGCTCGTCGAGCGTGCCTTCGCCGAGGTCGGCATCGACGACTGGCAGCGCTACGTGCGCCAGGACCAGAAGTTCTTCCGGCCGGCCGAGGTCGATCTGCTCATCGGTGACGCCAGCAAGGCCCGCACCGAGCTGGGGTGGGAGCCCGAGGTCGACTTCCCGACGCTCGTGTCGATGATGGTGGCCAACGACCTGGCGCTCGAGACGGCCAAGCTCCAGCGTCGCTGACGCTCCGGTTCAGCTCTCGAGGGGCATGTCGGTCATCGCCTCGAGCATCGACGACTCGCTGGGTACGGCGCCCGAGCGCAGCTTGCCGCGCAGCGCCCAGGCGAACACCAGCATCGCCGCCGCGGAGCCGATCAGCAGCCCCAACTCCACCCTGCGGAACACCTCGCCCTGGATGAGCCAGGTCGACACGGCGAAGGTGACCATCCCCACGGTCCACCCGAGGGCCACCTGTGCATGCCCGTGGAGGGCGATGACCGCCTGGGCGATGGCGAGACCCAGCATGTAGAAGGCGCTGCCTGCAGCCAGGACGGCGAGTGTGCGCCGGGTGAGGTCGGCGCCGAAGAGCACATCGGCGGCGAAGGGGCCGAGGAACCACGAACCGATCGTGCCGACGACGCCCACGGCGAGCACGAGCACCATCAGCCGCTGGAAGCCGGAGCGGAACTCGTCCATCTCCCCAGCGGCGGCCTGGCGTGCCAGCCGCGGGAGCAGGGCGGCCTGGACAGCTTGGAAGAGGAACAGCGGGATGCGGGCGAGGATGACGCCCTGGCCGAACCGTGTGACGAAGGCCTCTTCGTTCTCGGCAGCCAACAGGTTGGTGGCGATGGGGCCGGCATTGACGAGCGAGGCGGCCATGAGCGAGCCGAGCAACAGCCAGCCGAGATTCGGGGTGACCTCGTTCCAGCTGGCAGACGGGCCGGGCTCGGTGCGCAGCCCACCCCGAGAGGCCACCACGATGACGCCGGCGAGCGGGGCGATCGCAACGGCGAGACCGAATGCTCCGACGCTGGAGACACCCACGACGGCGAGGGCGACGCAGAGCAGCACCCGTACGAGCCCGTCGGCGCCGAGCACGATGGCGTACGAGCCGAAGCGACCAGAACCGCTGCAGATCCCTCGTGCGAGGTGCGTCGGCGCGTACGCCGAGATCGCGATGATGAGTGCGACGACCATCACCCAGTCGCCGCCGAAGTAGTCGTTGGACAACCAGGGACTGAAGATCAGCAGGAGCACCGTGATGATCGCTGCCAGGATGGCGCCCAGGGTGAGCACCTTCATCACGACGGGTCGGCCGCCCTGGCCGAGCGCGCGGCGTCCGGCCAAGGCCCGACCGAGCTCTTGTTCGAGCGGCAGGAAGCACCCGGGCGCCAGCGCGAACGTCGCGAACCACATGCTCACGACCGGTTTGAACGCTTCTTCGCTGCCGAGGGCGGCCTCGCCCACGGCGAAGAACGCGAAGCTCGACAAGCCGGCCACCATCAGGCCGATCGCCACCGGAAGGGTTCCCTCCGGGAGTGGCATGCGTGCAGGAGTCGAGTCGGAGCGTGCCACCAAGCGGACGAGGTTAACCGACGACCTCGTCACCTCAAGCACCACCGCCACCCGGCCGACAACTAGGTATGGAGATTCGTCGCCCGGTGCTCGCGCTCGCCACCGTACTGGTGGCATCGCTCGTCGCCGTCCCCATGTCACCGGTCGTGGCG
>JBILUM010000015.1:0-12702 GCA_044370995.1 Ilumatobacteraceae bacterium
TGACGGTCGGATCGGCCTCGATACGCATCACGGCCGTGGCCCGCGGACTGGTGACCTTCACCTCGGCACCGGCGACGACGCCGGCACGCTCGACGTCGAGCGGGTGCAGGTGTGCGACCTGGCCGGGAGCCAGGTGCGCCATCGACGGGCTCGTCGCCGTGCCGACCGCGGCGTCGTACAGCTTGCGGCTGACCACGAGACGGAAGTCGTAGCTGTTGCGGACACCGATCTCGACCGACACCGGGTTGATCGGATCGATCGACACCGGTGTGTGGCTCATGACGCCGTCGGGCGATGCGGCGAGCGCGTCGCGGGTGACGCCGTCGTACGACGCGACCATCGTGGCGATCGCATCGGTGATGTCGTCGACGGACCGGTACCCGAGGTCGACGCCGAGTCCCTGTGCGATCGCCGCGGCGATCATCCAGTCGGGACGGCTGGTGCCGGCCGGCGTGACCTTGCGACCGAGCGTGGTGACCCGGCCCTCGAGGTTGGTGGTCGTGCCGCTCTTCTCGGCGAACGCCGCTGCGGGCAGCACCACGTCGGCGCGATCGGACGTGGCCGACAGATGGGTGTCGACGCTGATGACGCGGCGGGCACCGAACAGGGCCCGACGGGCGAGGTCGCTGTCGGGGAAGTCGGCGAGCGGGTCGGCGCCGACGAGCACGAGGCACTCGATCTTGCCGTCGGCTGCGGCCTGCAGCGTGCCGCGGGTGTCGAGGCCACCGGGCCGGGGACGCATGCCGACCTGCAGTGCGCCGACGACGTTGCCGCGACGGAACGCCGGGAGCACGGTGGCCTGCGGCACCGCGGCCAGCAGGGTCTGCAGCGCCTGCACCGTCGCCGCCGAGGTCTCGGCGAGGTTCGCCCGACCGGCGACGATGGCCACGCTGCCCGACGCGAGCTGGGCGGCGATGGTCGGGTCGGCGAGCGCGGCGCTCACGGCGTCGACCTGCGTGCCGGGTTCGTAGGCGAGGCTCTTCCACGCGTACCGCGTGACACCGCCCTGCTTCGGCGTGAACTCGATCACCTTCGCACGCCGCTTCTCGACCGCGTCGCGGACGCGGAGGTAGAGGACCGGCAGCTCTTCCTTCAGATCGGGCGCGAGCAACACGATGGTCGTTGCAGATGCAACATCGTTGATCGTCGCTCGCGGCATCCCGAGGATGCCGACCGGCAGGCCGTCACCCATCTGCGAGTAGACGTTCGGCGTGTCGATCACATCGTGGGCCAGGCGGGCCCAGGCGAACGCGTCCTCGTTGGTGCCGCGGGCACCGCCGATGACGGCGATGCTCTCCGGACCGGCCGCGGCCTTCGCGTCCTCGATGAGCGTGACGGTGGCGGCGAGCGCCGCGTTCCAGCTCGTCGGCACGAGACCGGTGGCCGAGCGAACGAGCGGTTCGGTGAGACGCTGGTCGCTGTTGACGGACTCGAACCCGAAGCGGCCACGGTCGCAGAGCCAGCCCCAGTTGACCGGGTCGCTGTCGACACCCTGGTACCGCAGCAGTTGGTCGCGGCTCGACTGCACGACGGTGCGGCAGCCGACCGAGCAGGTGGTGCAGGTGCTCTCGACCTCCTCGAGGTCCCAGGGGCGGGCCTTGAAGCGGTACGGCTTGGCGGTGAGCGCGCCCACCGGGCAGATCTGCACGGTGTTGCCGCTGAAGTAGCTGGCGAACGGCTCGTCGGGGAAGGTCATCACCTGCGTGGAGTTGCCACGGCCGATGAAGTGGATCAGCGCATCGCCGGCGACCTCGTCGGCGAACCTGGTGCAGCGATCGCAGAGGATGCAGCGCTCACGATCGAGGAACACGAGGTCGCTGATCGGGATCGGCTTCTCGTAGTGCCGCTTCTCCTCGACGAACCGGCTCTCGCCCGGACCATGGCTCATCGTCTGGTCCTGCAACGGGCATTCGCCGCCCTTGTCGCAGACCGGGCAGTCGAGGGGGTGGTTGGCGAGCAGCAGTTCGAGCACGCCCTCCTGCATCCGCTTCGCCATCGGCGACTCGGTGTCGATCTTCATGTCGGGCGACACCGGCACCATGCACGAGACCGTGACCGCGGGGCCGCGGCCACCGTCGGCCTCGACGAGGCACATGCGGCACTTGCCGACCGGCGTCATCCGCTCGTGGTAGCAGAAGCGTGGGATGTACTGGCCGGCATCGGCAGCCGCCTCGATGATCAGCTGTCCCTTGCGAGCGGTGTGGGGCACACCGTTCACGGTGACCTGCACGGCGTTCGGATCGGGCGGCGGGGCGTCCGAGTCGGCGCCAGGTGCCGGGCTGTTGTCGGTTGCGGTCATCAGTGGGCTCCGGCAGGGGCTGGCGACGAGTGGACTGCGGCGACCGGGATCGAGTTGCGCCGGGTGATCTTGGCCTCGAACTCGCCGCGGAACAGCGTGAGCGCCGAGTGCACCGGCGCGTAGGCCGACGGGCCGACGAAGCAGATCGTCGTCATCTTGTACGGGAACGGCGTCGCGGCCAGCCCGAGCGCCTCGTTGGCGGCGTGCGGGAAGTCGCCGGGGCAGATCGACTCGCCGATCTCCATCAGCTGGTCGAGGTCGGCCGGGGTGCCGTTGCCGGCGACGACACGGGCGAGCACACGCTCGAGCCAGGTACCGCCCTCACGACACGGCGTGCACTGGCCGCAGCTCTCGTGGGCGTAGAAGCGGGTGAGCGTGAGCGCTGCTGCGGGGATGTCGGTGGTGTGGTCCATCACCATGATCGCGCCCGACCCGAGCATCGAGCCGGCTGCGCCGACGAGGCGACCCTCGAACGGCAGGTCGAGCTGATCGGGGGTGAACCACGGCGCCGAGCCGCCACCGGGCACGAACGCCTTGAGTTCGTTGCCGTTGCGGATGCCCTGGCAGAACTCCTCGCCGTAGAACAGGTCGCGGAACGTGGTGGTGCCGTTGACGATCTCGAACACGCCGGGTCGGTTGACGTGGCCGCTGACGGCGACCATGCGGGTGCCCGGGCTCGTCTGGGTGCCGATCGCGGTGTAGGCCTCCATGCCGTTGACGAGCAGCCACGGCAGGTTCGCCAGCGTCTCGACGTTGTTCACGATCGTCGGCTGGCCGTACAGACCGATCGCCGCGGGGAAGAACGGAGGCTTGAGACGCGGCTCGCCGCGCTTGCCCTCGAGGCTCTCGATCAGCGCTGTCTCCTCGCCGACCACGTAGGCGCCGGCGCCCCAGTGGAGCACGATGTCGACGCTGAAGCTCGTGCCGAGGATGTTCTTGCCGATGTAGCCGGCGGCGTAGGCCTCGTTGAGGGCCTGACCGACGCGCTCGTGCGCGAGCGGCATCTCGCCACGGATGTAGAGGAAGACCTGCGCCAGGCCCGCCGCGTACGCCGCGATCAGGCAGCCCTCGATGAGCTGGTGCGGGTCGCGCTCCATGAGGAGACGGTCCTTGTAGGTGCCCGGCTCGCTCTCGTCGCCGTTGACGACGAGGTACCGCGGATACTTGTCGGCGGGCATCAGGCCCCACTTGGTGCCGGCGGGGAAGCCTGCGCCACCGCGGCCGAGGATCGTGGCGCCGCGCACCTCGTCGTGCACCGCGTTCGGCGCCTTCGCGAGCGCACGCTTGAGGCCGTCGTAGCCGCCGGTGGCGTGGTAGCGATCGAGCGTGTAGCTGTCCTCGTACTCGAAGCGGGACGTCACGATCTTGGGGCGGTCGCCGTCGTCGATGTATCCGGCGGCCCAGCGATAGGTGCTCATGAAGGATCCTTTGCCGGGAACCAGGCAGGGGCGCCGACCTGCTCGGGCGTGACCACGCCCGCGGCCTTGTCGGCGGGGATGGACTGGCGGAGCCGGGCCAACGTGCCGTGCGACGGGATCTCACCGTCGAGGTTGCCGGCGCGGAGATCGTCGATCAGGGTGTCGAGGTCGGCGTTGGTGACCCGGAAGGCGTGCCGGTAGTTGACCTGCAGGCACGGGGCCTCGGTGCAGGCGGCCTGGCACTCGGCGTGTTCGAGGGTGAACAGACCATCGGGAGTGGTGCCACCGGCCTTCACGCCGCGGCGTTCCTCGGCGTGGTGCATGAGCTCCTCGGCGCCCATCAGCGCGCACGACATCGTGCCGCAGATGTTGATGAGGTACTTGCCGACCGGTTCGAACTTGAACATCTCGTAGAACGTCGCCGTGCCGAGCACCTCGGCCGAGGTGGCGCCGACGAGTTCTGCGACGTGCTTGATCGCGTCCTGTGCGAGGTACCCCTCCTGCTCCTGCGCGAGATGCAACAGCGGGATGGTGGCCGACCGCGGGCGCGGGTAGCGCCCGATGATCTCCTGTGCGAGACGCACGTTGTCGTCGTTGAGACGTGCCATCTATCGATCAACCTCTCCGAGCACGGGATCGACGCTCGAGATCACGGCCACGGCGTCGGCGACCAGACCGCCGCGCATCATGTGCGGCAGGCACTGGATGTTGACGAACGATGGTGCGCGCACGTGCATGCGGTACGGCGTCGGCGAGCCGTCGCTCGCGATGTAGCAGCCGATCTCGCCACGCGGGCTCTCGATCGCCACGTAGACCTCGCCCTCGGGCACCTTGAAGCCCTCGGTGAAGATCTTGAAGTGGTGGATCAGCGCCTCCATCGACTCGTCGATGCGCGCTCGCGGCGGCGGCGTGACCTTCTTGTTCTGGATGCGGTAGTCGCCGCTCGGCATCCGGTCGAGGATCTGGCGGACGAGCTTCATGCTCTCGCGGATCTCGTTCAGCCGGATCGCGTACCGGTCGAACGCGTCGCCGTACGAGCCGACGATGACGTCGAAGTCGAGTTCGGGGTAGCGCAGGTACGGCTGATCGCGGCGGAGGTCCCACGGCACGCCGGTGCCGCGCAGGATCGGGCCGGTGGCGCCGAGTGCGATGGCCTCCTGCGCCGTGATGACGCCGACGCCCTGGAGGCGGTCGCGCCAGATCGGCTGGCCGGTCATCAGCACGTCGTACTCGTCGAGGCGGGGCTCGATCTGCTCGAGCAGGCCGAGCACGTCGTCGCGCCAACCGGCGGGCAGGTCGGCGGCGAGGCCGCCGGGACGGATGAAGTTGTGGTTCATCCGCAGGCCGGTGACCTTCTGGAAGAAGCGCAGCACCTCTTCGCGCTCGCGCCAGCCGTAGATCATCATCGACACGGCACCGAGGTCCATGCCGTTGGTGGCCATGAACAGCAGGTGGCTGCTCATGCGGTTGAGCTCGCTGAGGAGCATGCGCATCCAGACGGCCCGCTCGGGGATGTCGTCTTCGATGCCGAGCAGCTTCTCGACGGCCATCGAGAACACGAGTTCGTTGTTGAGCGGGCTCAGGTAGTCCATGCGGGTCACGTTCGTGCCGCCCTGGAGGTAGGTGAGCTGCTCGCCCGTCTTCTCCATACCGGTGTGGAGGTACCCGATGATCGGCTTGCACCGCAGCACGGTCTCGCCCTGGAGTTCGAGCATGAGGCGCAGCACGCCGTGCGTGCTGGGGTGCTGGGGCCCCATGTTGATGATCATGGTCTGATCCTCGGAGGGATCGACCGGGAGGTCGCCGAGCTTGGCCGCCTCGGCCTCGCTCATCCGCAGTACGGCGCCGACCTCGCGCAGGAGTTCACGCGCGGTGAGCTCGCTGCGGGGCTTGAGTCCCTGCTCGGGCTCGTTGCCCTGCTCGATGGTCTCGAGGATGCTCATCAGTTCGGCGCTCCCTTGAACTGCACGGGGATCCGGCCGACCTCGTAGTCCTTGCGGAGCGGGAAGCCGTCCCAGTCCTCGGGCATGAGGATGCGGCTGAGGTCGGGGTGGTCGGTGAACTCGATGCCGAACATGTCGTAGGCCTCGCGTTCCATGGCCTCGGAGCCCGGGTACATGTCGAACAACGTCGGGATCGTCGGGTCGCTCTCGGGCACCTGGACCCGCACGCGGATGCGCTGGCGGTCCTTCAGCGAGAGGAGGTTGACGACCACCTCGAACCGCTCGGCGACGATGCCGGCCGGCAGGCCGCGCTGGGGCACCTGGAGATAGTCGACCGCAGTGAGGTCGGCGCACATCTCGTAACCGTCGGTGAGCAGTGCCTTGACGACCTTCGTGTACTGATCGCGGGCCACGAACAGCACCTGCTGTCCGAACGCGACGACGAGCGGGCACCCGTGGACGGTGACCGGCTCAGGTGCAGACTGCTGCTCCGGCTCGGTGGTGTCGGCCATGGTTCAGCGCACCCCGAGCAACACCGGCACCGGCTGCGCAGCAGCCGGGATCTCGGTGATGTGCACATCGGCGCCGGCACCCGTGGCCTGACGACGACGGGTGATCTCGCCGTCCTCGATGAGCTGGTGCAAGGTCTCGATCGCGTGGATGAGTGTCTCGGGCGTGGGCGGGCAGCCCGGCGCATAGACGTCGACCGGAACCACCTGATCGACGCCCTGGACGATCGCGTAGTTGTTGAACATGCCGCCGCTGCTCGCGCACACGCCCATCGAGATGACCCACTTGGGTTCCATCATCTGGTCGTACACCTGGCGCAGCACGGGAGCCATCTTCTGGCTCACACGGCCGGCGACGATCATGATGTCGGCCTGGCGCGGGGAGGCACGGAAGACCTCCATGCCGAAGCGGCTGATGTCGTAGTGCGCCGCGCCGGTGGCCATCATCTCGATGGCGCAACAGGCCAGGCCGAACGATGCGGGCCAGCTGCTCCGGCTCCGCGACCACTTCACGAGGTCCTCGATCTTGCCGGTGATGAAGTTGTGCTCCAGCCCGCCGAGTCCGTTGTCGCGAACGTCCTGCACGATGCCCATCAGGCAGCCTCCCCTTGACGCGAGCCCTGGTCGTCGCCGAGACGGCCTTCGAGACCGACCCGACGGATCGTGCTCGAGGTGGTGCGCACGGCTGCCATCGACTCGTCGAGTCGGCGGTGCCGCTGCACCGGACCCCAGTCGAGGGCCCCGCGGGCGACCACGTAGACGAACGCAGCGAAGAACACGACGCTGAACGCCAGCATCTCCCAGAACGCGTAGGCACCGAGGAAGCTCCGGTCGACCGCGTACGGGTAGATGAAGATGATCTCGATGTCGAACATGATGAACAGCATCGCGACCACGTAGAACGTGACCGGGAACCGCTCCGGTGGCTCACGGCTCGGCACGATGCCGCACTCGTACGGCGCCTCCTTGGCGGCCGATGGCCGACGGGGGGCGAGGAGGCGGGACGCGAAGAAGCTCAGCGCACCGAAGACGATGGCCAGCGCCAGCAGGACGACGACCGGGAGGTACTGGCCCATCGATCTATGCCTTCTGCGGGAGTGCGGGCAGGCTGCGGTTGTACAACACCCGCTTGTCGCGGGTGTGCAGCAGGTAGCACGAGATCAGGAACACGATCAGCGAACCGATGGTGATGAGACCGGCCGGCTGACGCTTCGCGCCTTTGTTGCGCACCATGTACACGTACTGGTGCGGCTGGCTCTCGTCGATGCGCGGTGTGGCCGGGGCGCGGCCGGGCTCGACGCGAACCGGGACCACCGGGGCGACCTCGACGACGACGTGGCGCGGCTTGTGCCAGAACGCGATGAAGTCGACGGAACCGTCGGCGAAGCGCGGGTAGCGCTCGCCGCCGATGTCGAACACGTTGACGACCTGGAAGTCGCCGCCGGCGAACGCACCGGATTCGATCAGGAACGGCTCGGCGGCCGATGCGGCCTGGCCGAACGACGCGGCCGACGGAGGGAGTTGCTTCCAGCCCTCGGCCACGAACTGCTCCTGCACGTTCGTGGCGGTGGCGGTGGGCGTGTCGGCGATCTCGACGGGCGAGTTGAGCACGTTGGACGAGACGAGCGCCGTCGGGTCCTGCAACACGGTACGACCCGGCACGGGATCCCACGACGGCTCGGGGCCCTTGAGGCCGATGCCGTAGATCCACCAGATGGCACCCATGAGGAAGAACCAACCGGCGAGACCGGCGAACGACACGAGGAACGCGAGCCGGGCGCCCATGTTCGTCATCATGATGAAGTAGACGCTGCCCATGAGGACGAACGCACCGATGATGACGGTGAGGATGCCGCGGAGCTCGGGCATCCAGGCGCCGGGTCCGTTGTTGACACCGGCATCGGTGGCGAGCACGCCGATCGAGTTCACGGCGCTGGAGAGGTGGTGCAGGGCGTTCACTTACAGGCTCCGGACGTATTCGACGACGGCTTGGATCTGTTCCTCGGTGAGCATGGCACCGAAGCCGGGCATGCGACCGCTTCCCTGACCCTGGACGCCGTAGCGCTTGCCGTACTCCGAGCCCGCTGCGATGAAGCTCTCCATGTCGGCCTGATCGGGGAAGTGCTTGGCGGTGGCGCCACCGGTGAGGTTCCAACCGAACGCTCCCTGGCCGGTGGGGCCGGGATCGCCCCAGCTCCATCCCTGGGTGTGGCAGCGGGCGCAGGAGTAGGCGCCGCTCGAGGTGCTGAGGTTGAACAGCGCCTCGCCCATGGCCTCGTCGACCGTGGCGTACTCGCCGGCTGCCACGAGGTCCTCGGCGGCCTTGGTGGCATCGGCATCGATGCGCTGCTTCTCCGACGCCGGCAGCGTACCGACGTCGCAGTTCGGGTCGTCCTCGGTGCAGCCGTCGCGCGGGATCTGCAGCGACCAGAGCTTGGCGATGAGCGTCTCGATCTGCTGGTCGTTCATCGGGCCGCCACCGGCGAGACCCCACGGTGACATCGGCGAGAACGGACGGCCGTACACGAGGATGAACTTCACCTCGCTCTCGTCGTAGCGGTAGAAGATCGTGTTCACCGCCGGCGCGGTCCAGGACACGGCCGTGACCTCACCGGTGAGGGGGTCGCTGATCGAGTAGGGAGCGACCCCGCCGCCACCGCTGGCACCATGACAGCCAGCGCAGTTGAAGCCACCCTCTGCCGTCGTGGCGTAGAGCTTGCTGCCCCAGCTGACGAAGCGGCCTTCCTTGCCGGACACCGCGCCCGCCTGGCGTTGCGGTTCGAACACCCAGTAGAGGGGCAGCATGATGACGATCAGCGCCAGGAGGAGCACGCCGAAGAGCTGGACGCGCTCGAGCCGGCGACCCTCGAGGGTCTCGTCGTCGTAGTAGGGCTTGCGGTTCGGTGCGAGTTCGACCTCGGACCCGAGCTCGGCCTGTGCCGAACGACGGTTCGCGAAGTAGTACACCAACCACCCCAGCACGGTGATCGAGAAGATCACCCAGCCGATCGCGGTCGTACTTGCAGCCAGCATGGACTACTCGCCTTCCTTCATGATGTCGTGGGACGCGCCGAGGAGCGCATGGGCGGCGGTGGTCGCGGCGCTCATACGCAGTGCGGCCCTTCCGCTTCCTGACCGGTGGTGTTCGTACCGATCGGCTTGCCCTGATAGATGATGCCGGTGTCGACGACGACGTCGCCGCTGGCACCCAGGGTGAACGCGAAGTGGTCGAGACCGCGAGGGGCCGGGCCGGCCTTCTTCTCGCCGACTCGGTTGTACTGCGAACCGTGGCAGGGGCACTCGAACCACTGGCTGCTCGTGCAGCTCGGCACGCGACAACCGAGGTGCGGGCACTTCTGGTACGAGGCGATCAGGCCCGCCTCGAGCGAGGCGAGCACGGCCGGCGAGTAGGTGCCCTCCGCCTTCGGCAGTGCGCTGGCGGGGTACTCGGTCAACCAGGCACGCGCCTCGGGGGCGTAGAAGAAGCCACCGTTGGAGCGGATGCTCGCGATGATGTCGTCGCGCTTGCCGACGTTCACCTTGCCACCGAAGCCACCCTTGGCGATCGGCCACAGGAAGGCGACGAAGCCGGCGGCGGCGAACGACGTGAGGCCGACACCCATGAGACCGACGGTGGCCCGGTTGAAGAACTGGCGACGGCTGACGCCGACGGCCTCCGGATCCGGTGGCACCCAGACGGCGGGCGCCTGGTTCTCGGCCTTGACGAGCGAGTTCTCCCGCTCGGACACCGCAGCACGCTCGACCTCGCGGCCCGTGGGGGCAGCGGGACCGTCGATCTCGGCGTCGCGGTCGCGACGCTTGGTCTCGCGCGAGAGCGCACCGGCGCCGCGGACGTCGCTGCGGCGAGCGACGGTGAGGAAGGCGATCGCACCGAGGACGACGACGACCCCGACGACGATGGCGATGACAGCAGCGGAACTCATGCGGACCTCACAGCTCGAAGAACAGGCCGTCGCGCCACGGCAGGGTGAAGTTGAAGCCCGGTCCACGGAAGAACGAGCCGATCATGACGAGCACGGCCCAGAACATGAGGTGCACGGTCATCAGCGAGATCGCGAACTTGCGATCCTCGGGCTTGTTGGACGGGTTCTTGTCGATGTACGGGGCGAGGATCAGCACGATCATGCCGACACCCGGGATGGTCACACCGGCGACCATCGGGTGGAACATGGTGAGCAGTTCCTGCAGACCGAGGAAGTACCAGGGCGCCTTCGACGGGTTGGGCGTCTGGTTGTCGTTGGCGAGCTGCAGCAGCGGCGCGTTGACGAACACCGAGAAGATGAAGGTGAACGCGAGGCAGACGAGCGCTGCGACGAACTCGGCGGCCAACAGGTGCGGCCAGGTGTGCACCTTGTCGACCGGCGTGGCCTTCACCTCTTGGATCGAACCGCTCTTGACGACGGTGAGGAGGCGCTGGGTGTTCCCACCCGGGCCGGCGCCGACGGGGATGCCGCCACCGGTGGGTGCCGCCTGGACGACGCTCGCGACCTTCTCCTGCACGGCGACGCCGCCGCCGCCGTCGGCCGATGCGCCCTCGGCGCGGGCCTTGGCGGACTTGCTGCGCTCGAGCAGGTGAGCCGGGATACGCGGATCGGCGGCTGCTTCCGATGCTGCCGGTGCAGCAGCTGCTGCCTCGGCGGGCGCCTCGGCGGCGGCCTTCTCTCGCGCGGCCTGGGCCCGCTTGAGCAGGTGCTCGGGGATCTCGGTCACGAGTGACTCCCTTCGGACGGATCGGAACGGTCGGGAACTGACGAATGGTTCGGCTGGTTCATGGAGGTGCTGTGCATCAGAGCGGGCCCGAGATGCCGCCGTCCTTGCGGACACGCCAGAAGTGGATGGCCATGAAGATCACGATGACGAACGGCAACATCAGCACGTGGAGCACGTACCAGCGCAGCAACGTCTCGGCACCGATCTCCTTGCCGCCGAGCAGCACGAATCTGACCTCGGAACCGAACACCGGGGTGTACCCCATCATGTTCGTACCCACGGCCACGGCCCACAGTGCCAGCTGGTCCCACGGGAGCAGGTAGCCGGTGAACGACAGCAGCAGGGTGAGCATCAGCAGCACGATGCCGATGACCCAGTTGAACTCGCGGGGTGCCTTGTAGGCGCCGTGGTAGAAGACGCGGGCCATGTGCAGGAACACGCTGAGCACCATGAGGTGTGCGCCCCATCGGTGCATGTTTCGTACCAACAACCCGAACGTGACCGAGGTCTGCAGGTTGGAGATGTCGTTCCATGCCTGGGTGGCCTCGGGACGGTAGAAGAACATCAGGAAGATGCCGGTGACCGTCAGCAGGATGAAGAGGAAGAAGCTCAGGCCGCCGAGGCACAGCGTGTAGCTCACCTTGACGGCGTGGCGCTTCACCTTCACCGGGTGCAGGTGGTACAGCACCGAGTTCATGACCACGTAGCTGCGGTTGCGCGGGCTGTCGGTGTAGCCCTTGCGGAAGATCGAACCGGGCCGGAAGATGCTGTTCCATGCCTGGCTGCCCTGCGTGTCGTTGACCAGCTTGTTGACGCGGTCCTTGGCGGTGGGGCGAGGTGACTCGTCGATGATCTTTGCCATCTGGGTTGTTCCTTTACCGATCTCGCCTGTCAGAGGCGCATGCCGTAGGCATAGCCGTGGTTGTTGGTGCGGGTGTGGGAGTTGCCGTTGCTGTCGGGCGTGCCCACCTTCCCGAGGATGATGACGCCGGTGGGGCAGCGGTCGACGCAGAGTGCGCAGCGGGTGCAGATGTCGTCGTCGATGATGAACAGGACGTTGTCGCTCGGGTCGGTACCCGGCTGTTCGGTGCCCGACGCCTCGGCGATGGCCGAGGGGTTGACCATGTGGATGCACTTCCACGGGCAGATGTCGACGCAGCCCTCGCACATGATGCACTCGGTCTGGTCGATGTGGATGAACTGCTTGGGCTTCACCGCCTTCGAGAGGTAGTCGGCGTCGACCTCGACCAGCTGATACGCGTCCGTGAACGGCATCATCGGCGGGTTCGCATCGGTGCGTGCCATGTCAGGCCTTCTTCACCAGCGGGCGGCCGTAGGTCGAGGTGGCGACGGCGGTGCTGGCCGCGGCGGCCTTCTTGCCCCGGTTCTGCCACATGGCCCAGAGGTAGATCATGATGCCGAAGTACCACAGGTGGATCACGACGACGACGACGTCGCGGATGGCCTCGTACTGCAGGGTCATCGGGAAGTTGCCGCCGGCGGCCTTGGGCTTCAAGAGGTCGAAGGGACCGTAGATGAGCTTGGTCTTGGTCCAGCCCAGGTCCTTGTCGGCGTGGTCGATCCACTGGTGGGGCACCACACCGAAGGCGAGGAACATGATGCCGAAGGCCCACACCGCAGCGAGCATCGCCTCGCCCCAGGTGAACGGCGTGCCGACCGGTCGGCGCTTCGCGTACGGGACCGCGAGCAGTGCGAGCACGGTGGTGGCGACGAAGGACACGATGAAGGCCTGGTTCATGCCGGGCCAGGTCAGGACATCGATGGCTTGCACGTCGGCGTCA
>JBILUM010000415.1:0-3508 GCA_044370995.1 Ilumatobacteraceae bacterium
GTCGGCTTCGATCGCGTGGCCGACTGCGCTGTCGATGTGGCCGCCGCCGACGGTGGCTGAGCAGCGCGCCGACGACGGCCGGGTCGACGCGCGTCCGCCCGACCGACGCGAGGTCGCTGCGGTCGTCGGTCTCGGTGTCTGCCTCGCCGTCTGGCGAGTCGTGGTCCTGTCACGCCAGGGCGATCCGGTGGGCGTCGACATCGGCAACCTGCTGCGGGTCGCCGAGTCGTGGTGGGGTGCGGTCGACGTCGACGACGTCGTCTACCCGCCGATCGTGCCGCTGTTCGCGTGGTGCCTCCGCACGCTGATCGGGACGGCCTGGACGGCACACGTGCTCCAGGGGGTCGCCTCGGTCGCCCCGGCGCTCGGGGTGTGGACGGTCTGTCGACGACACACGGGCCCGTTCGCCGCTGCTGCTGCCGCAGCGGGGGTTGCCGCAGCGGTCGGCACGTCGGCGGCCGCTGCCTGGGGCGGCGTGCCGCAACTGCTCGGGCTCGGCCTGCTGCCTTGGGTCGTCGTGGCCGCGGAGCGATGGGCACGTCGTCCGACGCGCCGGGCGGCGCTCGTCTGGGGTGCCTGGCTGACCCTGACGATGCTGGTCTCGACCGTCGTCACCGGCGCCGCCGTCGTGGCGTCGGCGATCACGGGCCTCACGGTGGTGCTCGTCGACACGGATCGATCCGTCGGCGCCCGCATCGTCGCGATCGCCCGGACGGGCGTGTGGACCGTGCTGCCGGTCCTGCTGACCGCGCCGTGGTACGTGCCGATCCTGCGGGCCCAGTCGCTGCCCGAAGGGCGCTCCACCGCCGTGCGCGGCACCGAGGCGCTGCTGGTGGTGCTGGGCCCGCCGGCGTGGTTGTGGTGGGCGCTGCTCGCCGCTGCGGTGCTCGTGACGGCACGGACGTTGCGCAGCGACCAGCCTGGCGCTGCGGTGGCGACGGGCCTGCTGCTCGCCGCGTTGGTCGGCCTCGCGATCGGCGAAGTGCGCGCCGCCTATGTCGTGCCGACCGCGATGGCGATCGCGCTGGCACCGCTCGCGACCGTCTTCGCGGGTGACGTCCGAGCCGGCGACCGGCGGGGTGCAGCGGTCGCGGCGGGCCGGCGGGATCGCCGGGCTGTGGCCGTGGCCGGGTTCGCGGCCGGTGCCGTGGTGGTCTGGATGGCGGCGGTGGCTCCTGCGCGGTTCGACGACGAGGTGGCCCGGTACAGCCGTTACACGCCCGACGGCACGTTGCTCGCAGCCACCTGGCTCCATGACCACGCCGCCGAGGGCGATCGGGTGGTCGCGGCGCCGGTGGACGGTGTCCCGACCGGATGGTGGGTCGAGGCAGAGGGTGTCGACGCCTGGGTGGCAGCGCGGGCCGAGTGGCTGTTCTTCCCCGAGGAACGTCGGACGGCCGCGGTCGCCGAGCGCCTCCTCAGCGCCGACGCGTGGCCGGACGACACCTCGATCGACGCACTGACGGGTTGCTCGGTCGACTGGGTCGTGCTCCCGGACGCGTGGGGAGGGGTCGACGACGCTGCGTTGGCCCGTGCCGTGGCGACCGGCCGGGTCGCCGTCGCGTACGACGACGGCACCACCACGATCCTGCGGGTGACGGCGACCGCGGAGGGTGACCTGACGACCCCGTCCGTCGGGTGCCCGATCTCTTGAAGCTCGCAGCACACGGTGGTGATCGGACCGGTGTGCGTGAGTTCTGAGGTCGATCCTTGACGTTCTCTTGAGACACCGCTCGAACGGCCACTGGTACCTTCGACTCAGGCGTCAGCAGGCGGTGCTGGTGCAACAGAGCTCAGGGCGGTGAGCGAAATGACGGCGACACATCGGGCGGATCTGTCGATTTCCGACCAGGAGTCCATGCGGACCTGGAACCCCGATCGCGATGGCGATCGGCGCAAGGCACCACGGAACGTGGCCGACGAGGGCAGCCTCGAGCTCACGATCCTGATGCCGTGCCTCAACGAGGAGGAGACCATCGCGGTGTGCGTGCGCACCGCACGGGCCTACCTCGAGCGCAGCGGCGTCCGGGGCGAGGTGCTGGTGGCCGACAACGGTTCGACCGACCGGTCGATCCAGCTCGCCGAGGCCGAGGGCGCCCGCGTGGTGTCCGTGTCCGAGAAGGGTTACGGCGCAGCGCTGATGGGCGGCGTCCGCGCCGCTCGCGGCACGTTCGTCATCATGGGCGACGCCGACGACTCCTACGACTTCTCGTCGCTCGACCAGTTCGTCGAGCGCCTGCGGGCCGGCGACCACCTGGTGATGGGCAACCGGTTCGCCGGTGGCATCGAGCCGGGCGCCATGCCGTGGCTGCACCGCTGGATCGGCAACCCGGTGCTGTCGTGGCTCGGGCGCACCCTGTTCGGCATCCCCGTCCGTGACTTCCACTGCGGCCTGCGCGGCTTCCGTCGCCAGACCGTGATCAACCTCGGCCTGCACACCACCGGCATGGAATGGGCGTCCGAGGTGGTCGTCGCCAACGCACTGGCCGGCCGGAAGATCACCGAGGTCCCCACGACCTTGCGTCCCGACGGCCGGTCGCGACCGCCGCACCTGCGGTCGTTCCGCGACGGGTGGCGTCACCTCCGCTTCCTCCTCCTCTACAGCCCGAAGTGGCTGTTCCTGCTGCCGGGCCTCGTGGCCTTCGTCGTGGGCGCTGTCGCCGCCGCAACCCTGGTGGTCACCCCGGTCACCATCGGCGGTGTCGGCTTCGACATCGGCACCCTCCTCTACGCCTGCGCCGCCACGGTGCTCGGCTATCAGGCGATGTGGTTCGCGATGCTCACCCGGCGCTACGGCGAGCAGCAGGGTTTCCTCCCACCCGGCGAGCGGTACGAACGGGTCAAGCGCCTGCTCAGCCTCGAGCGAGGCCTCGCCATCGGCGGTCTGCTGATCGTTGTCGGCGTCGCCACGGCGGTCGCCTCGTTCACCCGGTGGAGCGGTCAGGGCTTCGGCGAGATGGACGGTGCGCAGACCATCCGGATCGTCGCCCCCGCCACGCTCGGGCTCATCCTCGGGTTCCAGACGGTGCTCTCCAGCGTGTTCTGGTCGCTGCTCGGCATCGAGACCCGGCCCGTGCCGGTGGCCGGCACGTTCGTCGAGTCGTCGGAGTCGAATGTCATCAACGTCCAGTTCTCCAACGTCCAGTTCTCCAACGTCCAGATCGCCAACGTCCAGATCGCCAAGGAGGTCGAGCGGTGAAGCAGTGGTTCCTCGTCATCGTCGCAGCGCTCGTCGGCCTCGTCGGCGTCCAGCAGGCGGCCGCCAGCCCGTACAGCGGCGGCAGTTCCTCGGCCACGGTCTCCGACCCCACGCCGGCCCCGGGCCAGACCGTCACCGTCTCCGGTGCCGGGTTCGCCCCGAACTCCACGGTCACCGTCGTGCTCGATCCCGGCGCCGCCGGGCTCGGCTCGGCCACGGCATCGGGCGCCGGCGCCGTCTCGGCATCGGTCGTCATCCCGGCCAGCGCATCGGGCACCCGCACGATCGTGCTGTCGGGCACAGCGTCCA
>JBILUM010000416.1:0-3498 GCA_044370995.1 Ilumatobacteraceae bacterium
TGCTGAAGTCGTCGCGCTCGAACGTGCCGACTACCGTCAGGTCGCGGCTGTCCTGGTTGATGAACACCACCCGCACCGTGTCGCCCACGACAAGGCCGTCGCGCTCCGCCTTGTTGTCGGAGAGCAAGATGCCGTTGGCATCGAGGCCGTCCCATCCGCCGGAGCTGAACGGCAGGTCGAACAGGCTCGCGGCCCGATCGGGGTCGACCGTGAGCACGCGCGTTCCGACCGGCTCACCCTCTTCGAGCAACTGGATCGTCGCCACCCCGAGGCCCACCGCGTTCTCGACCTCCGGCAATTCGTTGAGCTCATCCGTGAGCGTCTCCGGCAGACCGCCGAACGCCTGATCGCTGGTGCTCACCGTGAAGTCGCCGGTGAACTGTTCGCCGATCGCCTCCCGGATCGAGGTCTTGATCGACGATCCGAGGGTCGACACACCGATCAGGAGTGCGAGGCCGATGGCGAGCGCACCCGCGGTCAGTGCTGTCCGTTTGGGGCTGGTCGCTGCGTTGCGTCCGGCGATCTCGCCCGACACGCCGCGCATGGCGGTGAGCGGCTTCGTGACGATCCTCGAGACCGGTGCCGCGAGGAGCGGGCCGAGTACCACCAGCGAGGCGAACAGGCCGGCGACACCTGGGCCGAGCCAGATTGCCTCGCCGGTCACACCGAGCACCGTGAACCCGATGGCGCCGACCAACAGCAGCGCACCGGTGATCATGCGGCCACGGCTCACGGCCGACCGATCGACCGCCACGTCACGCATCGCCGCCAGCGGTGGCACGCGCCCCGACCGGATGGCCGGTGCGATCGCACAGATCAGGGTCACGACGACGCCGACAACGACGCTCACGACGAGCACCCACGGCTTGACCGTGAGCGCAGTGTCCGACGGGCCGAAGCCGGTCGCGGTGAGCAGCTTGATGATGGCCGTCGCCAGACCGACGCCGCCGGCAAACCCGAGCAGGCCGCCGACCAGGCCGACGACGATCGCCTCGACGAACAGCACCCGCGTGACCTGGCCGCGACTCGCGCCGATGGCCCGCAGCAGCGCGTTCTCGCGCTGACGCTGCGCGGCGCTGATGCTGAACACGTTGTAGATGATGAAGCTGCCGACGAACAGCGAGATGACCGCGAAGATCGTGAGGAAGATCGTGAAGAACTGCAGACCCTCCTGGACGGCGGTCTGGTTCTCCTCGGTGATCTCGGTGCCGGTGAGCGCCTCGATGTCCTGTCCCACGTACTGCTGCTCGATGAGGTCGGCGAGCTCGACGTCGGTGATCGATCCGTCGCCGACCACGACGATCGAATCGACCAGTCCGGGCTGACCGATCACGAACTCCTGCGCGGTGGGCAGGTCGAACAAGGCCCACGTGGCGCCGCCCGAGGTGTCCGCGCCGGCGAAGGTGGCGATGCCCGACACGGTGAACTCGCGGACGCCGGCCTGGCCGGTCACCTGCAGCGTGTCGCCGACCTCGATCTTGCCCTCCTTCGACGAGCGCCGGTCGATGACGACCTCGGTGGCGTCGGCGGGACCCGTTCCGTCGGCGAGGGCCCATGGCGAGCTCGGCGAGTCGATCCAGACGCCGCCGAACTTCGGTGGGCCGTCCTGGCCGACGACGGTGCCGTCGGCCGTGGCGATGCGGGCGAAGCCCTGGATGTCGCCCTCGGCCTCGGCGACGCCCGGCAGGGCGCGGACCTCGGCGATGAGCGTGTCGGGGATGCGGTCGCGGCTCTCGGCGCCGAAGTCGCCCTCGATCACGTTCGACGAGCGGACGAAGGCGTCGGTGTTCTCGTAGGCGTTGGCGAAGAGCCGGTCGAAGCTGCCGCGGATGGTGTCGCTGAACACGAACACACCGGAGAGGAAGGCACAGCCGGCGATGACCGCCAGCGAGGTGAGCAGCAACCGACCCTTGCGGGCCAGCGCGCTCTTCAGAGCGATGCGGAACACGGCGTCACTCCCCGAAGTGCTTCATGCGGTCGAGCACGCGCTCGGCCGTGGGCTGGTGCATCTCGTCGACGATCTTGCCGTCGGCGAGGAACACCACGCGATCGGCGTAGCTGGCCGCGACCGGGTCGTGGGTGACCATCACGATGGTCTGGCCGAGCTCGCGCACGGCGAGGCGCATGAACTCGAGGATCTCGGCGCCGGTGCGGCTGTCGAGGTTGCCCGTGGGCTCGTCGGCGAAGATGATCGTCGGCCGGCTGGCGAGCGCACGGGCGACGGCCACGCGCTGCTGCTGCCCACCGGACAGTTCGCTCGGCCGGTGCTTCAGACGGTCGCGCAGACCGACGGTGTCGATCACCCGGTCGATCCACTGCTGGTCGCCCTTCGAGCCGCCGAGGAGCAGAGGAAGGGTGATGTTCTCGATCGCCGTGAGCGTCGGCACCAGGTTGTAGGCCTGGAAGATGAAGCCCACCTCGGTGCGGCGCAGCTCGGTGAGCTGCTTGTCGTTCAAGGTGGCGAGGTACGTGTTGCCGACGTACACGCCGCCGCTCGTGAGCGAGTCGAGACCGGCGAGGCAGTGCATCAGCGTGCTCTTGCCCGAGCCCGACGGGCCCATGATCGCCGTGAACCGGCCGGCCTCGAACGCGACGGTGACGCCGTCGAGGGCGCGCACCTCGCTGTCGTCCTTGCCGTAGATCTTCACGGCGTCGACCGAGCCGGCGGCGGCGGTCATCGTGGCGGTCGCCGAGCCGGGCTGCGCGGGCGCTCCGGGCACGGACGAGGGGAGGGGGGCGTCGAAACTCATGTCACAGTTGTACCCCGCTGTGCCCCGGCTCACGTCCCCACTTCGGCGGATTGGTGTCACCCTGCAGGTGGAGCTCAGGTGGAGCTCAGGTGATGCGCGGGCGGTCAGGCGCCGTCGCCGGGGGTGACGAGGCCCGACTCGTAGGCGACGACCACCACCTGCACACGATCGCGGAGATCGAGCTTCGCGAGGATGCGGCCCACGTGCGTCTTCACCGTCGCCTCGCCCAGATACAGCGCCTCGGCGATCTCCGCGTTCGACATGCCCTTGGCGACGAGCCGCATCACGTCGAGCTCGCGCTCGGTGAGGTCGTCGAAGCCGGCGAGCGTGGCCGACGGGTCGACCGCCGGACGGCGGGCCACCTCCTCGATCAACAGGCGGGTGACCGACGGAGCGAGCAGGGCGTCGCCGCGGGCCACGACGCGCACGGCCTCGATGAGCTGCTCGGCCGGGGCATCTTTCAACATGAAGCCGCTCGCGCCGGCGCGCAGGGCCGAGTACACGTAGTCGTCGAGGCCGAACGTGGTGAGGATCAACACCCTCGGCGGTGCTGCCGCCGACGTGATGTGCGCGGTCGCCTCGATGCCGTCCATGTGCGGCATGCGAACGTCCATCAGCACCACGTGCGGATCGCAGCGCCCGGCGAGCTCGACCGCGTCGCGGCCGTCCGCGGCCTCGCCCACGACGGTGATGTCGGGCTCGCTCTCGACGATCATGCGGAAACCGGCGCGCACCATGGCCTGGTCGT
>JBILUM010000417.1:0-3497 GCA_044370995.1 Ilumatobacteraceae bacterium
GACGTCCGCCCCCATCCAGCAGGCAACTCGTGACGACGAGGCCGGATGCCACGTGTACTGCTTCGCTGCCGACCCGTGCGTGCCCACCCGGATCCAGGTGTACGAGCTGTGGGAGGACGAGGACTCACTCGCCGCCCACTTCGTGCACCCCAACTATGCAGCGATGCGCGATCTCCTCGTCGGCCTCCGGCCCACCGGGTCGTGGAACCGGATGTACCTCACCGAGCGCGACGAGCCGGTGTACGCGGCCGACGGCACGGCCCGGAGTCGCTTCTTCACCGACGCGAGCTGAGCAGCCGCCGATCGGCATCGGTGGGTCGCCTCGACGAGTGGCGTCGACGGCGGATTGCGGCGGAGCGTCTGCTGCCCGGGGTGCAGCACCGCTGAGGTCGCTGTTGCCGATCCGGAAGTGGCGGCATGGTCACCGATCCGTGTCACGGCACAGACGTGACGTCGCCTCTGTGCTGTGACACAGACCCGGAGCGATTCGCGACCACCTCGGCCACACCGGCGGCCGGCGGAACTCACCGGAGGGCGTGACGGGGCGGCGAGTAGGTTCGACGAAGTGGTCGACGACGTGATCAGGGTTGACGGGCTCGGCAAGGTGTTCGAGGTACCCGTTCGAGATCCGGGCCTCGCCGCTGCTGCGAAGAGCCTCGTGAAGCGGCGCCGCCGCGAGGTGACCGCCGTCGGCGCGGTCAGCTTCTCGATCGCCGCCGGCGAGGTCGTCGGGTTCCTCGGACCCAACGGCGCCGGCAAGACGACGACGCTCAAGATGCTCTCCGGCCTCCTGCACCCGTCGCACGGCGACTGCCGCGTGCTCGGCTTCCAACCCTGGCGTCGTGAGCGCGACTACCTGCAACGGATCACGCTCGTGATGGGCAACCGCAACCAGCTCCAGTGGGACCTGCCCGCACTCGACAGCTTCCAGCTGACACGCGCGATCTACCGACTGCCCGAGCGGGCCTTCCTCGCCCAGCGCGACGAGCTGATCGAACTGCTCGACCTCGGCCCGCTCGTCGACAAGCCGGTCCGCAACCTGTCGCTCGGCGAACGGATGAAGGCCGAGATCGCCAACTCGCTCCTGCACCGTCCGAAGGTGCTGTTCCTCGACGAGCCGACCCTCGGCCTCGACGTCACCATGCAGCGCCGCATTCGCAGCTTCCTCGCCGACTACAACCAGCGCCACGGCGCGAGCGTGATGCTCACCACGCACTACATGGCCGATGTGGAGGCGCTGTGTGAGCGGGTGATCGTCATCCACCACGGGGCGATCCTGTTCGACGGCCCGCTGCGCGACCTGGCCGAGCGGTTCGCGAGCCACAAGACGCTCGTCGTCACGCTCGACGAGCCCGCCGACCTGTCCGGGTTCGGACAGGTGATGGAGCAGACCGGTGCGCGCACCACGCTGCGCATCGAGCGGAGCCGCACCGCGGCGGTCACCGCGCAGCTGCTCTCGGAGCACGACGTGCGCGACCTCACGGTGGAGGACCCGCCGATCGACGATGTGATCGAGCTCGCCTTCGCGAGCGGGGCGGCTGAGCAGTGAGCGACCTCGCGGTCGCGGGTGACGTGGAGGAACTCGGCGAGCGCGAGGGCCGCGTCCGCTCGATGGTGCGGCTCTACGCGACGCTCGCCCGCGTCTCGATGATGGAGCAGTTCCAGTACCGGGCGGCGAACTACTTCTACATGATCGGCATGGTCACCGAGCCGGTGATCTACCTCGTCGTGTGGTCGACGATCGCTCGGCAACAGGGCGGCTCCGTCGGCGGCTACACGGCCGGCACGTTCGCCGCGTACTACATCGTCTGGACGCTCGTCCGGAACATGAACATCGTCTTCACGCCGTTCGGGTGGGAGGAGCGCATCCGCGAGGGGCAGCTGTCGGCACAGCTCGTGCGGCCCATCCACCCGATCCACTACGACCTCGGCTCCTACGCCGGATGGAAGGTGGTGGCGATCGTGCTGTGGATCCCGATCGCCGCCGTGCTCACGCTCGTGTTCGAGCCCGAGCTCGACCCGAACGTCGCCCAGATCGCCACCTTCGTCGTCGCCATCTGGGGTGCGTACCTGATTCGTTCGTTGCTGCTCTGGATGCTGGGCATGATCACGTTCTGGACCACACGGGTGACCGCGATCTTCGAGGTGTACTTCGCGCTCGAACTGCTGCTGTCGGGACGCCTGCTGCCGATCGGCCTCATGCCCGGCTGGGTGCAGGACCTCGCGAACTGGCTCCCGTTCGAGTCGACGTTCGGCTTCCCGATCACGTCCCTCGTCGGCCCGATCACCGACCGCGAGCTGATCGAGGGATTGCTCCGCCAGGCCATGTGGATCGCGATCGGCGCGATCGGTGTGAACCTGATGTGGCGGCGCGGCGTGAAGGCGTACACGGCGGTGAACGGATGAGCGATCCCGTGACTGATCAGGGTCCCGACCCCGTTGCTCCGGAGCTCGTCCTCGAGCGTCGCCGGATGCAGGGGCTGCGCCTCACCGGTCTTCACCTGCGCGTCAACGTGATGAACGAGCTGCAGTACCGCTCGAACTTCGTGATCCAGCTGATCCAGTCGATGGTGGCGCTCGGCACCGGCCTCGTGGTGCTCGCGCTCGTCTTCGACCGAACCGACACCCTCGACGGCTGGACGAGGCCACAGCTGCTGGTCGTGATGGGCGTGTTCACCATCGTCGGCGGGATCATCGGGTTCGTGATCGAACCGAACATGGGCCGGGTGATGGCCGACGTGCGCCAGGGCACCTTCGACCACGTGCTCACCAAGCCGGTCGATTCGCAGCTGCTGTCGAGCGTGCGCGAGTTCCGCGTGTGGCGGCTCACCGACGTCGTGCTCGGGCTCGTGGTGCTCGTGTGGGGTGTCACCGGCCTCGACACGTCGGTCGGTGTGCTCGACGTCCTCGCGTTCGCAGCGACGCTCGCTGCCGGCAGCGTGCTCGTCTACTGCCTGTGGCTCGTGGTGACCAGCGGGGCGTTCTGGTTCGTGCGCATGGACCAGGTGCAGGAGCTGTTCTTCGGGTTGTACCGCGCCGGCCAGTACCCGGTGAGCGTCTACCCGGCGTGGCTCCGCCTGTCGCTCACCTACCTCGTGCCCATCGGCTTCGCGGTGACCGTGCCGTCGGAGTCGCTCACCGGCAGGCTCACGTGGGAGCGCGGCCTGATCACCGTCGGCTTCCTCGTGATCGCCTCCGCCGTCACCCGCTTCGTGTGGGTGCGCGGCTCCCGCCGCTACAGCGGCGCCTCCGCCTGAACGGCGGTGCTGAGACGAGTTCCCGACGCGCTACCGTGGCGGTCGTGTCTCGATTCCCCGAACCGAACGACGAGCTCGACTGGCAGCCGGCGACGAGTCGGCCCGGTGAGCTGTTCACCGTCGAGGGTCGCATCCGGGCCACCGGTGCGGCGGCCCGCAACCTGGCGAACGACGACCCCCGCCTGCGCCGGTTCCAGTGGTCGATGGTGAAGACCGGCCTGGCGGTCCTGGGCTTCGGCC
>JBILUM010000419.1:0-3480 GCA_044370995.1 Ilumatobacteraceae bacterium
AGATCCTCCGCTACGCCCAGTTCGTGGCCACGAGGTACGACCTGTACTCCGGCATCGACTTCGTCACCCGGGTCGAGCAGGCCACGTGGGATGCCGACGCCAAGCGGTGGCACGTGCGCACCGACCGCGGCGAGACGATCACCTGCCGGTACTACGTGATGGCCACCGGCTGCCTCTCGCTGCCGAAGATCCCCGACATCGACGGTCACGACCGCTTCCGCGGCGAGGTGTACTTCACGAGCCGCTGGCCGCACGAGGGCGTCGACTTCACCGGCAAGCGCGTCGCCGTCATCGGCACGGGTTCGTCGGCCATCCAGTCGATCCCGCTGATGGCCGCCCAGGCGGATGCGATGACGGTGTTCCAGCGCACGCCCAACTTCTCGATCCCCGCGTACAACGGACCCGCGAACGAGGAGCGGCTCGCCCGCATCGCCGCCGACGCGGCGGCCTATCGGGTCGAGGCCAAGCTGTCCAGCGGCGGTGTCCCCGGTGAGCCGACCCTCCTGTCGGCCCGGGCTCTCACCGACGAGGAACGGCGTGCCCGGTTCGAAGAGGTGTGGGCGGTCGGCGGCCTCGAGATGCTCGGGGTGTTCAACGACATCATGGTGAACGAGGAGGCCAACGCCCTCCTCTGCGAGCTCATCCGCGAGAAGATCCGTTCGATCGTGCACGACCCGGTGACCGCCGAGGCGCTGTGCCCGAAGGACCATCCCTTCGGCACCAAGCGGCCGTGTGTCGACACGAACTACTACGCGACGTTCAACCTGCCCCACGTGCGTCTCGTCGACCTGCGCGCCGACCCGATCACCACGATCACCGACACCGGCATCGAGACCGCCGGCGAGTCGTTCGAGTTCGACGCGATCGTGTTCGCCACCGGCTTCGACGCCATGACCGGAGCGCTCGTCGGCGTCGACATCGTCGGCCGCGACGGCCGCACGCTGAAGGACCAGTGGGCGTACGGCCCGGCCACGTACCTCGGCCTCACCTCGGTCGGCTTCCCCAACCTGTTCATGATCACGGGTCCGGGCAGCCCGTCGGTGCTGTCGAACATGGCCGTGTCGATCGAACAGCACGTCGACTGGGTCACCGGCGCGATCGCGCACCTGCACGAGGTGTCCACCGCAGGCAGCACCGGCGCCGCCGGCGCCGCGGACGGCTGGGCGACGATCGAGCCGACCGAGACCGCCCAGGAGGCGTGGGGCGTGCACGTCAACGACTGCGCCAACATCACGCTCTACCCGATCGCGAACTCGTGGTACATGGGCGCCAACGTGCCCGGCAAGCCGCGCATGTTCCTCCCCTACATCGGCGGCGTCGGCCCGTACCGCCTCATCTGTGACGAGGTGGTCGACAAGGGTTGGCTCGGCTTCCACATCGACGGTCCCGGCGGCACGCAGTGCAACGACGGCAAGATCCGCGAGCTCATGCCCGACGTGGGCATGGTGCTCCAGGTGATGGCCACCCTCGAACTGCCACCGATCGAGTCGATGTCGGCCGAGCAGGCCCGTGAATTCATGGCCGCGTCGTCCGCGATGCGGCCGGCGGGGCCCGCCGTGGGCGAGATCGTCGACGGCACCTTCCCGGCCGCCGACGGCAGCCCGCTCACCTACCGCCTCTACCGGCCGGCCACCGACGGCCCACACCCGGTGGTCGTCTACTTCCACGGTGGCGGCTGGGTACTCGGCGACCACGAGAGCGACGACCCGTTCTGCCGCGACCTGTGCGTCCGTTCGAACGCGGTGATCGTGTCGTGCAACTACCGTCACGGCCCCGAGGCGCGGTTCCCTGCAGCGGTGCACGACGGCATGGCCGCGCTCGGCTGGGTCGCCGACCACGCCGAAGAGCTCGGTGGCATCCCGGGTCGCCTGGCGGTCGCGGGGTGGAGCGCCGGGGCGAACATCGCCGCCGTCGCCGCACAGCTCGCCCGCGACGCCGGCGGTCCCGCACTGGTGGGACAGCTGCTGCTCACCCCGGTCACCGATCTGCGCATGGGCACCCAGTCGTACGTCGACAACGGCGACGGCTACGTGCTCACCGCGGCGCTCATGCGCTGGTTCGCCGACCACTACATCGACGTCGACGACCGCACCGATCCGCTCGCGTCGCCGTTGCTCGCCGCCGACCTGTCCGGGCTGCCCCCGGCCACGATCATCACGTGTCAGTTCGACCCGCTCCGCGACGAGGGCACCGCGTACGCACAGGCGCTCGCCGAGGCCGGCAACGAGGTCCGCCACATCAGCGCCCGCGGCCACACGCACACGTCGCTGACGATGGTCGACATGATCATCTCCGGTGCGCCCTACCGCGAGCAGATGGGCGAGGCGCTGCGCGGCTTCTTCGACGCGAAGGTCAGCCGCTGACGGGCTCGCGGGTCGGGTCGAAGAACGGTCGGTCGCCGGCCACCGTCACGATGCGGAGCACCTCGGGGTGCTCCTGACCGGCCGGGGTTGCGGGATGGATCTCGAGCTCGCCGAAACGGCGGGCGAAGGCGATGTGCTGCTCGGCGGTGATGTCCTGATCGCGGAAGAAGATCACCTTCCACCGCAGCAGGGCCGACCGGATCTCGGCGATGGTGTCGTCGCCGAGCTCGTCGCGCAGATCGACGCCGTCGATCTCGGCACCGATGGTGGGTGACAGGGGCCGCTCCACGATGGTCCGTGGCGCCGTGTTGCTCGTCGTCATGGCCGATCGGTAGCCCGATCCACCAGTCGGGTCGTTCGGCGCAGGGATCGGCCGGGCAGGCGGTGGCCGCGCTCGCTGCTGGCGGCCCGGCCGCTCAGTCCTGCTCGAGCTGACGCAGGTAGGCGGCGATCATCAACTCCAGCTCACGCCGCATCGCTGCCGCTCGACGGGGGTGCTCACCCGCGCTGTCGAGCATCGTCCGGACCGTCTCGTTCACGGTGCGCCCGACGAGCGTCGCTCGTCGCGGCGCGACGTTCGGGTACCGGCTCCGGATCATCTTGCCGAGGAGAACTGCGAGCTCATCGTTGACCGCTTCCTCGGCCGCGATGAGTTCGGGTACCGCACGGCACGCGCGTCGCAGGGCGAGGGTCGCCGGTTGGCGACGACGGAAGTTCGCCAGTGCGGCCAGCATGCCGTGCACCCATTGGTCGAGATCGGTCACCTCGGAGAACTCCCCGACATGGGCCCGGACGTACTCGGTGCGCACCGCCTGGTCGCGTTCGGACAACACCCGGAGCAGATCGTTCTTGTCCCGGAAGTGGTGGTACAACGTGCCGACCGTGAGCCCGGCCGCCTCGGCGACCGCGTTCGTGTTGAACCCCTGCAGACCCTTCTCCACCAGCACCTGCGTGGCGGCGTCGAGGATCCGATCCGATGTCACGACCGAGCGCGCCTGTGACGGCCCCGCCCGACGAGTCGACGACTCGTGCTCTCCCATGACCGAGCAGCATGGCAGATCGCCCATGCCCTGCGATGCCCTGCTCCGGGGCGGTACCCACGCCGGCATCGGAGTAC
>JBILUM010000421.1:0-3463 GCA_044370995.1 Ilumatobacteraceae bacterium
AACCGCTCACGGACACAGGGGCCGCCCTCAGCGGGCGTCGCCGCCCGCCCAGAAGCCCTTGCTCTTCAACGCGACGACGGCCTGGTGACCGCTGGCGACGAGGTGTTCGGTCATCGCCGCTCTCGCTCCGGCGGGGTCGCGCCGCTCGATCGCGATCAGCACCTGTTCGTGGTGATGCGCGGCGAGCGCCGCCCAGGCGCTGTCGAACATGTAGTGGTGCGACGGCAGGCTGCGGGCCAGCAGGCCGAGCATGCTGCGCAGTCGACGGCTCGCCGACCGGTTGATGATCCGGTGGAACTCCTCGTTCGAGCGTTGCTGCGCTGCACCGCCCTTGGCCTTCACGAACTGCTCGTGGGCCTTGCGCAGTTCGGTGAGCTCCTCGGCGGTGAGCCGCTCGGCCGCCCTGGCCGCAGCGATGCCGGCGACGAGCCCGTAGACCTCGTACTGGTCCTGCACGTCCTCGGGGCTCAACTGGGCGACGTATGCGCCACGGCGAGGCGTGTTGACGACGAGGCCCTCCTGCTCGAGTGCGATCAGCGCCTCGCGCACCGGCAATCGGCTCATCCCGTGCGACTCGGCGACCGCGTCCTGGTCGATGCGCTCACCCGACCCGAGACGGCCGGCGAGGATCATCTCGCGGAGCTCGGAGGCGACCTCCTCGGCGAAACGCTCGCGCTTCACGGGCCGGTTCGCGCTGCTTCGGTACGACGCTGGCTCAGGCATGGCCCGAGCCAAGATACGCCTCGATGACGCGAGGGTCGCGTTGGATCTCCTCGGCGGTGCCCTCGGCCAGGACGGCTCCTTGGTCGAGCACGGTGATGTGCTCGCAGATGTTCGTGATGAAGCCGAGGTCGTGGTCGATGACGAGCACGCCCGCACCGATCGCGGTGGCGACGCGGCGGACGTGGTCGACCATCTCGAGCGATTCCGATGAGCTCATGCCCGAGGTCGGCTCGTCGAGGAGCAGGAAATCGGGCCGCAGGGCCGCGGCGCGGGCGATCTCCAACCGGCGTTGGTTGCCGTAGTCGAGGGTCGCAGCCGAGCGGTCGGCCATGTGGGTGAGGCCCGAGAGCGCGAGCAGTTCGTCGACGCTCACCCCGACGCGGTGCGAGCGGTGATCGTGGGCGACGAGATCGGCGACGGCGACGTTCTCGCGCACCGACAGCGATGGGAACACGCGCAGGTTCTGGAACGTGCGGGCCACACCGTCCCGAGCGCGTTTGTACGGTGCGCCGCGCAGTTCCTTGTCGCCGAGGTGCACGGTGCCGGTCGTGGGTTCGACGATGCCGGTGAGGAGGTTGACGAAGGTGGTCTTGCCGGCGCCGTTCGGGCCGATCAGACCGTGGATGCGTCCGGGGGCCACGGTGATCGACACGTCGTCGACGGCCGTGAACCCGCCGAACACCACGCCGAGGCCGGAGGTGACGAGCTCGCCACCGGCGGCCTGCTGCGGTGCCGCCACGGCGAAGCCGTCGTCGGCCGCGGGCTCGCCGGACACCGGCGCGGCGGGCGCGGCCCGTCGGAAGCGTCGCGTCGCCCAGCCGCCGAGGTCGAACTCACCGAGCAGGCCGTTCGGGCGGGTGAGGAGGACCGCGAGCAGCGAGCCGGCGAGGAACAGGTCGGGGAGGCCGTCGACGACGGGCCAGGTGAACCCGAGGAAGTCGGGGCCGTCACCGAGGAACCGGGTGACCTCCTTGCCGACGGTGATGAACACCGTGCCGGCGATCGCACCCGTGACGGTGCGCATGCCGCCGACGACGAGCATGGCGAGGATCAGGATCGTGAACTCGAAGCTGAACTGCGACGGGCCGATCGATCCGAGGGACTGGACGCGCAGGATGCCGCCGAAGGCGACGAGGCCGCCGCTCACCACGAACGCCACCAGCCGCGGGGTGAAGACCTCGATGCCCATCGCGCCGGCGGCGAGTTCGTCCTCCCGGGTCGCGACGGCAAGACGTCCGGTCTTCGACGACCGGAAGAACACCGCGATCAGCACCGCGAGGAACGCGCCGAAGACCGGCCACGACCACCCTTCCAACCGGGGGACGCTGCTCAGGTTCTGGGCGCCGCCGGTGAGGTCCTTGCGGTTCTCGGCCACCTGCCGCACGATCGACAAGAACGCGAGCGTGATCATCGTGGCGGCGAGCCCTGACGTGCGGGCGGCGACGAGACCGAGGAGCGCTGCGACGACGATGCCGACACCGACTCCGATCAGCGACGCGACGAGCGGGCTGAGCTCGATCTCGGGGATGCCCCACGGCGCGTTGGGGATGAGCACGGTCTTGCGGTCCGTCGGGACGGCGAGCAAGGCCATCGTGTACGCCGCGATGCTGGCGATGCCGAGGTGACCGAACGACAGCACGCCCGTGTTGCCGATGAAGATGTGGAACGAGAGCACCAGCACCAGGTTGATCAGCAGGTCCGAGATCAGCAGGTCGCGGGCGGAGCTGCCACCCGACGCGTAGAGCATGCCGACCGCGAACAACACGGCGAGCAACACCCAGTTCGCGAGCAGCGACGGCAGTGCGATCGAACGCAACTGCGACCGCGATGCCGAGCGCGGCACGGTGGCAGGGGCGGTGGCGGTCGTGGCGTTCGCCATCACACACGCTCCGCCGACGCGACGTTGAACAGACCCTGCGGCCGCACCACGAACAGGATCGCGATCACGACGAACACCAAGCTGTCGGTGAGCCCCTGGAGGTCGCTCGGCAACCACGACCGGAAGTACACCTCGGCGATGCCGAGCGAGAGGCCGCCGACCACTGCGCCCGGCAGGCTGCCCAGACCGCCGATGATCGCGGCGATCACCGCCTTCAACAGCGGTTCGGCGCCCATGCGCGGGTCGGCCTGCCCGCGGCGCACCAACCAGATGGCACCGGCGATGCCGGCGAGCAGACCGGCGTAGGCGAACGCGCCTGAGATCACCCGGTTGGCCTTCACGCCCATCAACCTCGCGGCGTCGAAGTCCTCGCTCGCCGCGCGGATCGACAGGCCGAACATCGTGGTGCGCAACATGATCGCCGTGCCGATGAAGCAGGCCACCGCGACGGCGATGCTCACCACGTCCCACACCTCGATGTTGAACGGGCCGACCTCCACCACCTTGAACGCGATGTCGGGCGCCTCGAACCGCCGAGGCGTCGACGACACCCCGATGCGCCAGGCGGCGTGCGACAGGATCTCGATCGCGAACGACGTGAGCAGCAGGGTGAACGCGCTCGCCGTGCGCACCCGCCGGAACGCCACGAGCTCGATCAGCACCGACAGCATCACCGCCGACAGGATCGCGACCGGGATCGTCGCCCACCAGGAGATGTCGTTGCTGCGCATCCCGTAGATGACGTAGGCACCGATCGTCAGCAGTTCGCCATGGGCGAAGTTGACGAGGTGCATCACACCGAACAGCATCGACACGCCGACCGCGAGCAGCGCGTAGGTGCTGCCGTTGCCGAGGCCGTCG
>JBILUM010000423.1:0-3453 GCA_044370995.1 Ilumatobacteraceae bacterium
GAACGGGAACTCGAGGCCGACCCCCGGCATTCGATGGCGAGCTTCCTGTACAGCGCATCGGGCGCGGCAATGGTGAACCGCGAGATGCCGACCGAGCTGCCGCCGATGGAGGGCACCGGCTTCCTCGACGTGATGGGCAAGGAGCCGCCGGCGCTGCCCTATCCCGGTCCCGAAGGTCCGTGGCTGCTGGAAGCCGATCTCGACGTGTACGCCGCAGAGTTCGCGAACTCGGGCTTCTTCGGACCGGTGAGCTACTACCGCAACCTCGACGCCAACTACCAGATCGTGAAGGACCTCGGTCCGGAGCGGTTGGCGATGCCGAGCTACTTCATCACCGGCGAGCTCGACGGCGTGAACCTGATGGACCCGACCGGCATCGAGCGCATGCAGACCATGCTGCCCGACTTCCGTGGCTACACGATCGTGCCCGGCGCCGGCCACTGGGTGCAGCAGGAGTCGCCCGCCGCGTTCAACGCCGCACTGCTCGCGTACCTCGGCACGCTCTGACGGCACCTCACTTCTCACCACTGACAGCAGACGCGGAACGGGCCGCGGCGCCGGAGCGCCGCGGCCCGTTGCCGACATCGAGACGAGCAGCGGTCAGCGCTGGTTGAGCTTGCTCAGCAGGCGCAGCAGCTCGAGGTACAGCCACACGAGGGTGACGAGCAGACCGAAGGCGGCGAACCACTCCATGCCCTTCGGCAGGCCGGCCTTGGCACCCTTTTCGATGAAGTCGAAGTCGAGCGCGAGGTTCAGCGCGGCGAGGGTGGCGGCGAAGATGCTGAAGCCGATGCCGAGGAGGCTGGCCGACTCCAGGAAGGGGACGCTCCCCCCGAAGAGGCTGATGACGAACGACACGAGGTAGAACGCCATCAGACCGAGCGTCGCCATGATGACCGTGCGGCGGAACTTGTCGGTGACCTTGATCGCACCCGTGCGGTAGAGCACCAGCATCACGAAGAAAACACCGAGCGTGGCGCCGACGGCCTGGACGACGATCCCGTCCTGCATCTCGTTGTAGGCCTTCGAGATCGCACCGAGGAAGAAGCCCTGGGCGATGGCGTAGACGGGGGCCAGGATCCGCGACATCAGCGGCTTGAAGTGGACAGCGATCGCGCACACGAAGCCGACGAGGATGCCGAGGATCGCCAGCCCGGGCAACGACACCTGGCTGTTGCCGATCTCCTCGGTCTGCATCCAGCCGACCGTGGCCGATGCGAGGAGGAGCACCAGCAGGACGCCGGTGGCGGTGATGGTGCCGCTGACGGTCATCACCTGCGGACGCCACGACGAGATCGGGCCGTCGTCGATGGGGGTCCGTGCGGGACCCAGGACCTGGGTGGAGGGTTCGGGGGCGGCCCAGCCGGCCTGTGAGGCGGCCGCGATCGCCTTGTCGTTGAGAAACGGGTTGGACATTGCTCGCTCCTGGGGTCGAGAGCGGGATCCGTGAGCACGGCTCCCAGAGCCGAGGCTAGCGGCCATCCGGTGGCGTGTGCTGTGGCGGAGCGGCCGAAGAATCGGGATGTCGCCGTCGTCGAGAACGGGTCAGGCCAGGTCGTGGGCGCTCGGGCCGTCCCACAGGTCGATGTCCGGTGCGACCGTGAGGATGCCGGCGCAGGCCTGCGCCATCTCCACCATGACCGGGCTGTCGAAGTGCACCCGCTGCGCCTCGGCCGACTCCCACTTCTGGATCAGCAGATATCGGCCCGGCCGGGTGACGGACGCGCACAGGTCGATGTTGCGGCATCCGGGCTGCATCCGGGTGAGCACCACGTACTTCGACAGGATCGCGAGCAGGGCACCGGGGTCGGCTGCATCGAACCGCATCGTCACGATCGCGAGCTCGATCTCGGGTGTCGCAGCGTCCGCGACCACGTCAGCGACCACGTCAGCGACGTGGTCGTCGGCGGGCGGTGTGGCGTGGTGGTGACCGTCGGACACGGCCGCCGAGCGTACTGTCGCCTGCGGTACCGTGCCGTCGATGTCGAACCTTCCCCCACCCCCGTTCGACGCCACACCCTCCTCCGGGCCCGACCTGGTGCCGCACGCTGCGCCGGGTCCGGTCGCTGCGCCGACCGAGCGGCCCGTGGTGCTCTCCTCGCCCCGCTCCGGACGGCGCGGCGCCTCCGAGCGATCCGGCGGGTCCGGCGGACGGCAGCCACGCGGCGGTCGACGCAACGTGTGGATCGCCGCCGTGGTATCGCTCGTGTTGGTCGTGGCAGCCGGCGCGTTCGCGGTGTGGGCCACCTCCGACGGCGGCGACGGCGGCGACGGCGGCGGGGACGGCGGCAACGACGCGACTGCGGACATCGGAGCCGACACCACTCCGGTCACGGTCGAAGGTGCGGCGACGCCGTCGACCGCACCGGCAGCGGTGAGCACCGAACCGGCGGCCACCGAGGTCGTCCCGCCGCCGTCGAACAGCGCCGCGACGCCCGGCGTGGTGGAAGTGGGTCAGGCCGTCCGCTACGCGTTGCCCGACGGGTTCACCCAGAGCGCTGTCGGACCGGGCGTGGAGATCACCGACGGCACGCTGCGCTTCTACGCCCAGGTCGGGAACCGACCCGCCGGCGAGGACCCGCTCGTGGTGCTGCAGGAGTACGTGAACGGCTTCGATGCGCTCTACGCCTCGGCCTCGTACTCCCAGGCGATCCCGGAACCGCTCGACACGTCGGGCGCCGCGGCTGTCGACGGCTACATCGTCTACTACCGCGTGATGGCCGCCGACGGCACGGGATACAAGGGTGTCATCGACGCGACGCGGCGCGCCGACGGCCTCGTCTCGCTCACCGACCTCTACACGCCGCTCGCCGACGCGTCGGGATCGGTGCTGCCCCAGCGCGTGGCCGACGAGCTCTACTCGTCGTTCCTCCAGACGCCATCGGTCGGACCGGTGGCCGAACTCGGTGCACTGGCCGTCGCGCGGCTGACGTCGGTGCACCCGTCGTCGATCCTCGACGGCGTGGTCGCGGTCACCCCGCCGGTCGGGTGGACCGTCGAGTTCCCCGGCCCCGGTCGCGTGATCACCTCGCATCCGCGTGGCGAGCGCTTCGTCGCCGCCCGACTGGCCGACACGAACGATCCCCTGATCGGGCAGGACGCTGCGTTCGCGGATCTCCTCACGGTGTGGCCCGGCGCAGCGATGACTCCCTTCGTCGCCTCTCGCGAAACGGGCAGCGTGGTCTCCTACGACGCCGCGTTCACTGCGCCCAACGCCGACGGGACGACGACGGAGGGGGTCGTGCGCGTCTGGGTCGACCTGGCACGCGCCCAGGTGTTCACTGCGATCGCGTCGGGCGTCGCCGGCGTCGCGCTGGAGCCGGGCCATCGCGAATTCCTCTTCAGCGCACTCGACATCGCACTCACCCAGCCCCGCTGACGCACGCCGAGGCACGCCCACAATCACCCCCCACACGCTGGAGCAACGAATCCAGCGATACCCACCGACTGCGG
>JBILUM010000016.1:0-12526 GCA_044370995.1 Ilumatobacteraceae bacterium
TCGTCGGGTGCATCGGCTGCGGTGTCGGCGACATCGGTCCACGGTCCGAGCGACTGCAGCTCGAGGGTCGGAGCGCCGTCGGCCGTCGCCCGTTCCAGGTCGACCGTGGCGACGAACCGCCATTCGCGGTCGCCCGCGGGGTCGACCAGGAACTGGGTGATCACCCACCTGCCCGGTTCGTCGATGAGCTGGTGCTCGCGGGCCGACCGCGCTTCGGCGTCGATGGCGATCGAGTCGTACTCACGCCAGTACGGCGCCATCGTCGCCCAGATGCGCGACTCGTCCCACGAGGTGCCGTCCGCCGCCTGATCGCCACACCGCTGGGCCAACAGCGCGTACTGGCGGCGGGCGAGCAGCTCGACCCAACCGAAGGCCGCGGTGCGGACCGCCGTGCGCCATGCCGCCGGCGGGCCGACCGGGCCGACCGACGGTGTGGCCGGTGCCAGGTGTTCGTGCACCGGGCCGCCGGCCAGCAGCGTCCACTCGTCGAGCAGGGTGGCGTCGGTGGCGCGGATGAGCGCCCCGAGCCAGTCGACGACGTCCTCGAGCTCGTCCACGAACACGTCGTCGGGCAGCGAGCGGTCGAGGGTGCGCCAGGCGTCGGTGAGGTAGCGCAGCACCAGACCCTCGCTGCGATCGAGGCGGTAGCGGCGCACGAACGTGGCGAAGCTGTCGCCCGACTCGAGCATCTCGCGCACGATCGACTTGGGCGAGGGCGTCTCGGCGACCCACGGGTGATGGGTGCGGTACTCGGTGAAGCAGGCGTCGAGCAGTTCCACCAGCGGCTTCGGCCAGCTGATGTGCTCGAGCAGTTCCATCCGCTCCTCGTACGGCACGCCCTCGCTCTTCAGCCGTGCGACCTCGGCTCCCTTGGCCGCGTTCTGCTGTGCGTACAGGATCTGGCGCGGGTCGTCGAGCACGCTCTCGACCACGCTCACCACGTCGAGCACGTAGGCGGGGTCGTCGTGGTCGAGGGTGGCCGCGACCTCGATACCGAACGGCATCAGCGGCGCCGAGAACCGCAGCGCGGCCCGCTCGTCGGTGCCCTCCTGCAGCGTGCCGACGCGTACACCGGCACAACGCCCGCGCTCGTCGCGGAGCCGCTCGGCGACACCGGCCGCCTCGAGGCTGCGGTACACCGCGATCGCTCGCTTGCGGTGCTGACGCTTGCGCTGGTCGGAGTCGTGGTTGGTGCGCAGCAGGTGCTTCAACGCCGTCGGCCCGTCGGGCCGCGACAGCACCGAGGCGACCAGGTCGGCCGTCACCCGGAACCGCGACACGAGTGGCTCGGGCTGGCCGTTCACCAGCCGGTTCATGGTCGCTTCGTCGTAGTGCACGAACCCTTCGGGCGCCTTGTGCTTGGTGGCCTTGCGCTTGGCCTTCGGGTCGTCGCCGGCGCGGCTGAGCGCCTTGGCGTTGTCGATCACGTGGTCGGGCGCCTGGGCCCACACGTGCCCGTCGGGATCGAAGCCCGGACGGCCGGCGCGCCCCGACAGCTGCCGGAACTCGCGGACGGTGAAGACGCGCACCTTGGTGCCGTCGAACTTGGTGAGCGCGGTCATGAGCACCGTGCGGATGGGGATGTTGACGCCCACGCCGAGGGTGTCGGTGCCACAGATGACCGGCAGCAGCCCCTCGCCCGCCAGCCGTTCGACGAGCCGTCGGTAGCGGGGCAGCATGCCGGCGTGGTGAACACCGACGCCGTTGCGCAACAGGCGGTCGAGCGTCTCGCCGAACCCGCGAGCCATCTTGACGCCCGACAGTGCAGCGGCGATCGCCTCGCGCTGGGTGCGGGTGGTGACGTTGAGGCTCACGAGCCCCTGGGCTCGCTCGATGGCCGCGGCCTGGTTGGCGTGCACGACGTAGACCGGGCTCAGTCCGTCCTTCACCGCGTCGAGCACGCTGTCGTTCACCGACGTCATGCGCCACTGGTGGTAGAGCGGCGTGGGCCGGTGCACCGACGTGACCTCGGTGACACTGCGACCCGACCGCTCGCGCAGGTCGGCGACGATCGGCGTCATGTCGCCGAGGGTCGCCGAGGCGAGCAGCATCTGGCAGCCGGTGAGCTCGAGCAGCGGGATCTGCCACGCCCACCCGCGGTCGCCGTCGGCGTAGTAGTGGAACTCGTCGAGGCAGGCGAACCCGAAGTCGCTCGCGGCACCCGTCACGAGCGCGTGGTTGGCGAGCACCTCGGCGGTGCACACGAGCACCGGTGCGTCGGCGTTGATCGAGGCGTCGCCGGTGGCGAGGCCGACCTGTTCGGCTCCGAGCAGGTCGACGAGATCGAAGAACTTCTCGGCCACGAGCGCCTTGATCGGCGCGGTCCACACGGCCCGTCTGCCCTCGTTGAGCGCCAGCACCACGCCCGCCATCGCGACGAGGCTCTTGCCCGACCCCGTGGGCGTGGCCAGCACCACGTGCTCACCGGCTGCGAGCGCGAGCGCCGCCTCCTCCTGGTGGGCGTACATCGGCCGACCCCCATCAGCGGCCCAGGTGGCGAAGGCGTCGAGCACCAGCGACGGGTCGCTGCCCGGGGGCGGGAGGAGCTCGGACAGCGACGACATGCAGGATCCAGTGTGCCGGGCCGCCGTCTACGATCCGTGCACCGGGATCCGGCACTGGTGTCTGGCACCGGGATCTGGCACTGGGATGGGGGGATGCCATGGAAGAACTGATCTACCCGCGTCTGTTGCTGACCGCGGCCGCGCGGCGCACCGACCGGCCGGCCTTCGTCGACGACGACGGCACCACCGAACTGCTGGTCGATCACGTCGATCGTTCACTGCGACTGGCGGACGCACACCGGACGCAGTTCGGGTTCGCCCCCGACGACCGGTTCGCCGTGCTGGCCGGCAACAGCCGCCACTACGTGAACCTGTGGCATGCGGCGTTCTTCGGCGGCGGCGTGGTGAACCCGCTCAACACCCGGCTCGCACCGGCCGAGCTGGCGTTCATCCTGCGCGACTCGGGCTCGCGGGTGCTGTACGTCGACGCCGGGTTCGCGCCGGTGGCCGCGGCGATCCGCGACCAGGTGCCCACGCTCGAACAGGTGGTGCTGATCGGCCCGGGCGACGACCTGCCCGTCGACGCCCGTCTGGACGAGTTGGCCGCGAGCGGTGAGCCGACGGTGGTCGACGTGCACGAGGACGACCTCGCCGTGCTGATGTACACCGGCGGCACGACCGGGCTGCCGAAGGGCGTGCTGCACACGCAGCGCACCAACACGCTGAACGTGTACCGGATGGGCTTCATGTTCGGCTTCTTCACCGAGCGCAGCACGTTCCTGAACGCCACGCCGATGTTCCACGCCGGCGGGTCGATGGGCACGATGGGGATGCCGTGCAGCGGCGGCACCACCGTGATCCACGGCGGGTTCGACCCGGCCCGGCTGATCGCCGACGTCGAGCGCCACCAGGTCACCCACACCGGGCTCGTGCCGACGATGATCGGCATGGTGGTGAACCACCCGGACTTCGATCCGGCGAAGTTCGCAACGCTGAGGATGATGGGGTACGGCGCGTCACCGATGCCGGCCGCCGTGCTCGACGCGGTCCGCACCCACCTGCCGCACGTGCAGCTCACCCAGACCTACGGCATGACCGAGGCGTGCGCAGTCGTCACGTGCCTCACCGCCGAGGACCACCGTCGCGGCGACCACGTGTTGCGCTCGGCCGGCCGGGCCGCCCCCGGCGTCGAGCTCACGGTCCGCGATGCGAACGGCGAGCCCGTGCCCGCCGGCGAGGTCGGCGAGGTGTGGGCCAAGGCCGGCAGCTTCAGCGTCGGCTACCTCGGTCGTCCCGAGGAGACCGCCGCCGCGTTCGTCGACGGCTGGTACCACACCGGCGACGCCGGCTACCTCGACGACGAGCAGTACCTGTACCTGGTCGACCGCACGAAGGACATGATCGTCACCGGCGGCGAGAACGTGTACTCGAGCGAGGTCGAGAACGCGCTGAGCACCCACCCGGCCGTGCTGCAGGTCGCGGTCATCGGCATCCCGAGCGAGCGCTGGGGTGAGCAGGTGCACGCGGTCGTCGTGCCCCGGCCGGGCGTCGAGGTCGCCGAGGAGGACCTGATCGCCCACGCTCGAGGCCTGATCGCCGGGTTCAAGGTGCCCAAGAGCGTGGAGCTGCGCGCCGAGCCGCTCCCGCTGTCCGGTGCGATGAAGGTCCTCAAGCGCGAGCTGCGTGCCCCCTACTGGGAAGGCCGGACACGGGCGATCGACTGACCGCCCGCGCGGGTTCAGCGGTCAGTCCTCGGCGAGCCAGCCGTCGATGAGCTTGCGGGCGATCGAGATACGCGGCGGGATGTTCGGCAGCGCGTCCTTGCGGAACCACTGCGCATCCATGATCTCGGTCGGGTCGCACACGATGTCGCCGCTCAGCCAGTTCGCACGGAAGCCGAGCATCAGGCTGTGCGGGAACGGCCACGGCTGACTGCTCACGTAGCGGGGGGTGCCGATCTGCACGCCGACCTCTTCACGCACCTCGCGGATCACGCTCTGCTCGAGCGACTCACCCGGCTCGACGAAGCCGGCGAGGCAGCTGTACATCGGCGCCCGGAACTGCACGCCACGGGCGAGCAGCGCCTCGCTGTCGGCGCCCTCGCCTCGGGTGATCAGAGTGATCATCGCCGGCGCGAGACGCGGGTAGGCGAGCAGGTTGCAGGCCGGGCACTTCATCGACCGGTCGCCGGGCTGCTTCTCCGTCGGCGTGCCACACCGTCCGCAGAAGCGATGGGTGCGACCCCATTCGGCCAGTTGCACGGCCCGGCCGGCGATCGCCCAGTCCTCCTCGCTGGCACGCCCGAAGTAGGTGAACAGATCGGTCGCTGCGCCGTACGAGGGGTCCTCCCCGTGCGGCACGTCGACCGCCCACACCGCCTCGTCACCATCGTGGCCGTCGCCGGCGAAGTACCCGAGGAAGTGGTGTTCGGCGCCGTCGATCTCCACCCGGTCGGAGATGAACACGCTCGACCCGATCACGTGGATGTACCGGTGCACGGTGACGTCGCTGGAGGGCTGGATCGCTGGAATGAAGCTGGACACGACGCCCACCATAGGATCGCGCCATGACCAACATCGTGATCGTCGACGCCGTCCGCACCCCCATCGGCAAGCGCAACGGTGGCCTGTCCACCCTGCACCCGGCCGAGCTGCTCGCCACCGTCCAGAAGGCGATCGTCGAACGCTCCGGCATCGACCCCGCCGAGATCGGGCAGGTCGTCACCGGCTGCGTGAGCCAGGTGGGCGAGCAGGCGTTCAACGTCGGCCGCACGGCGTGGCTGAGCGCAGGGATGCCGATGACCGTCGCCAACACCACGGTCGACACCCAGTGCGGTTCGAGCCAGCAGGCCACCAACCTCGGCGCCGCGCTCGTGGGCAGCGGCGTCGTCGACGTCGCCCTCGCCTGCGGCGTCGAGTCGATGAGCCGCATCCCGATCGGCGTCGGCGGCAGCAAGAACCTCGGCCTCGGCATCCCGATCCCGAAGAGCTACTTCGAGCAGTACGAGATGACCTCGCAGTTCGAGGGCGCCGAGCGCATCGCCGACAGGTGGGGCATCACCCGCGACGACACCGACGCGTTCGGCTTCCGCAGCCAGCAGCTCGCCGCACAGGCGTGGAACGAGGACCGCTTCTCGGGCCAGTACATCTCCGTCCAGGCGCCCGATCGCAACGAGGACGGCACCCTCGCCGACACGATGCACACCGTGTCGCGCGACGAGGGCCTGCGCGAGACCACGATGGAGAAGCTCGCCAGCCTGAAGCCGGTCGCGCGCGAGAACGGCGTGCACACGGCCGGCAACTCGAGCCAGATCTCCGACGGTGCGAGTGCCGTGCTGATGATGACCGAGGAGAAGGCGGCGGCGCTCGGCCTGAAGCCCCGTGCCCGCATCGTCGACACCTGCCTCGTCGGCACCGATCCGGTGCTCATGCTCACCGGCCCGATCGACGCCACCCAGCGCATGCTCGGCCGCACCGGCCTGTCGATCGACGACATCGACGTCTTCGAGATCAACGAGGCCTTCGCCTCGGTCGTGCTCGCATGGCAGAAGGAAGTCGGCGCCAACCCCGATCGCGTGAACCCCAACGGTGGCGCGATCGCCCTCGGCCACCCGCTCGGCGGCACCGGCGGTTTCCTGCTCACCAAGGCGCTGTACGAACTCGAGCGCAGCGGTGGCAAGTACGGCCTCGTGTCGATGTGCTGCGGTGGCGGTCTCGGCACCGGCACGATCATCGAGCGCCTCTGATCGAACGCTCATGCCTCCCGTCGGAGGCAGCGAGTCCAGTGATCGCGGTCCCGAGGGCGCCTGCGGGTGCCCTCGGTCCGCGTCCGAGGCCCGGTTCGAGCGGGTCAGGTCAGCTGAAGCCGGGGGCCACGACGATGATCTCGTCGTCGATGCCCAACGACAGCGGCGCCGACTTCGCCGGGTTCACGACCACCTCGCCGGTCGCCGTGCGGCGATATCCGATGGCGCTGTGGCCGAGCGACGACGCCGTGGCGACGATGTCGGCGAACGAGGTCGCCTTGTGCGCGCCGTACTGGAGCGTCTCGCGCAGTTCGATCGAGCAGCCGGTGCGGTCGAACAGATCGACGAACACCTGCGACAGTTCGTGGCGCTCGCTGAGCTGGGCGAGCATGAGGCTGGTGAGTTCGTCGCTGACGATGAAGTCGTCGGCACCCGTGGCGACGGCGAGCGGGGCGTTGCGCTGGTCGAGCAGCTCGGCCACCATCCGCACCGGGCCGACGTCTTCGTGCTGGCGCACGTGGCGGAACGCGAGCAGGGTGAGCAGCGTGCGCGAATCCGCATCGTCGACGCTGCCGTCGCGGTAGCCGAGCACGATCACCTCGTGGAACGAGATGCGCGCCGCGCGCAGCGCCACGATCTCGGGACCGCCCGTGAGCACCGTGATCTCCACCTCGACGTTCTTCGGCGACACCTCGGCCCGCACCTCGTCGGGATCGACCTTCGCCGGGTCGACGAGCACCTCGATCGTGGTGTTCGAGCCGAGGAACTCGTCGAGCTCGTCGATCACGCGTGGACCGAGCGCGCTCCACCCGGCGATCACGATCCGACGTGTGCCCTCCCTCGGGGTCGGCGGCCACACCTCACGAACGGTCGGCGTGACGCCGAGCTTCGACATGGTGAACATCGAGTCGTCCTCGACGATCGCGACGAGCTGGTCGCCCTGGGCGAGCACACGATCGGGTCCGGGGTTGAGCATCACCCGACCGGCGGCGTCGAGCACACCCATCACCGTCGACCTCTCGAACGCCAGTTGGCACTCGGCGTAGGTGCGGCCGACCAGCTCGGGGAACGGCGCGAAGTAGAGCTCGTCGCCGTCGAAGTCGAGCAGTTCGCGGAACACGCTGCTCAGACCGCGTTGGCGGCAGGCCTGGGCGGTGAGCTCGGCCACGACGTCGTCGGAGCTGACCGTCACCAGCTTCTCCCCCATCAGCGCCTGGAGCGAACGGGCCGTGTCGGGCGAGGTCACCTCGGCGACGATGTGCGCGTCGGCGCGCATGGCGGTCGCCCGCGTGGCCAGCAGCACCTTCACCGTGGCGGCGTCGTCGTCGTCGCCGACCACGATCACCGATCGGGCCGAGGCGAGGTTGACGAGTTCGAGGTTGCGCGGCATCCACGGCTCGCCGCTGCGGCACACGAGGCGGGTGGTACGCAGATCGGGGATGGCGAGCCGCAGCGTCTCCTCCATCTCGGTCTTGTCGTGTCCGGCGAGCACCACGACCGCCGCCTTCTTGCGGCTCTCGTTGGCGACCACCAGCTCGCTCACGATCGCGGGCACGCGGTTCGACCAGCCGAGGATGACCGTGTGGTCGGCCTCGATCACGTGGCTGCGGCCCTTGCGCAGCTCCTCGATGCGCTGGTCGACGGCGTTGGCGATCAGACCGATGAGGCTGCCGGCGAGGAAGATGCCGGCGACGGTGATCATCAGTCCGACGAAGCGGGTGAACCAGCCCTGATCGCCGGCGAACGTGCCGGCGTCGACGACGCGCAGCATCGACTGCCAGAGCGCCTCCACCACGCCGAGTTCGCGGTCGGTGTCGCCGTTCACGCCGGTCAGGCGGAACAGGGTGAGCACCAATGCGGTCACGACGATGATGGCCAGCGTGAGCAGGCCGAGCCAGCCGATCACGACGGACGGGCCGCGCGACAGCGCGAGGTCGAACCGGTAGCGCAGGCGGTCGCGACGGCCGGTACTGGACGGCGCCGCCGGCGCGGAAGGCGCGGAAGGGGCGGAAGGGGCGGAAGGCGCTGAAGAGGGCGCTGGTTCGATCACGCACCAGACAGTACCGAGATGACCACACCCTGCACTCGTTTCGCACGTTCGGAGTCGTGCTCACCGCCGCACGAGGCAACGGTGGGTGACCGGTCAGGAAGCCGCGAGCTCGGCAGCGCCGACCATGATCGTGACCAGGGTGCCCGAGGTCGCCGCCCACGCATTGCGGACATCCGGGCCGTAGGCCGGGCCGAGCAGCTGCTCGAGCGTCCACAGCAGGGCGATCCGTACGGCTGCGACATCACCGAGGTCGCCTCCGACGGCCACGTGTGCCTCGGCCAGCCGCTGGGCGCGACGGACGACCTCGTGCAGGTCGTGCAGTTGCGCGACGACGGCACCGAGCGCAGGAACCGGTTCGGTGGGCAGCACGGGCAGCAGGTGCGGGGCGATCGCGCCCACGCGGGCACGGAACATCGCCGAGGCACGCTCACCGTCTCGTTCGACGTCGCCGAAGGTGCGCTGCACCAGTTCGATCTGCGCCCGATTCACCTCGATCCCCTTCCTGCCACCCGGACCCCAGCCGGACTGATCGTCCCGCCGCGTGAGCAGTGGGGCCAGGAGGGGCCAGGGGATGCACGGGGGAAATCCGCCGGGCCCGGGATAGACAACCTCCCGTGCGACGCCATGTCCGCCTCCGGCTGCTGACCGTCGCCGCGGTCGGCGCGTTCGCGTGCCCGGGCTGCAGCGGTCTCCCCGGCACCGCGGACGACGCCGGCGGCGGCGCCCCAGGCGATCACACGCCGGCGAGCACGGTGGTCGTGGCCAACGCGACGGTCGATCGCGTGGTCGACGGCGACACGGTCGTCGTCGACATCGACGGCCAACGCGAGACCGTGCGCCTCATCGGCATCGACACGCCCGAGACCGTGAAACCGAACTCACCCGTCGAGTGCTTCGGTCCCGAGGCGTCGGCCGCCACGAAGGCCCTCCTGCCCGAGGGCACCCCGGTCCGGCTCGAGCGCGACGTCGAGGCGCGCGACGACTACGACCGCCTGTTGGTCTACCTGCACCGGTCGATCGACGGCCTGTTCGTCAACCTCGAACTCGTCCGCACCGGCTACGCCACCCTGCTCACGTTCCCACCCAACGTCGCCCACGTCGACGACTTCGTGGCCGCCGCCGAAACGGCTCGCGCCGAGGGACTCGGGCTGTGGTCGGGCTGCAGCCAGCCTGGTTCGGGATAACGTTCGCGCCGATGACCGCCGACCGATCGCTCGCCGAACGCCTGGGCCACGCCCCCGACGCCAAGCTGCTGATCATCTCCTGCGACGACCTCGGCTCGTGCCACGCGGCCAACGTCGGCGTCTACAGCGCACTGCGCGACGGGGTGGCCACGTGCGCGTCGCTGATGGTCCCGGCCCCCTGGGCCCGCCACGCTGCGGCCGCGTACGACGGCGACGACCTCGGCGTCCACCTCACGCTCAACTGCGAGCACGAGTCGTACCGGTACGGGCCCATCACCCACGCCCCGTCGCTGCTGTCGGGCGAGGGTGGCTTCCCACGCGACGTGCCCGACCTGTGGGAACACGCCGATCCCGCCGAGGTGCTGCGCGAGTGCCGCGCCCAGATCGAACGGGCCCTGGCGTGGGGCATCGACGTCACACACCTCACGCCGCACCTCACCTCCATCACCCTGCGGCCCGAGTTCTTCGACGTGTACCTCGAACTCGCGATCGAGTTCCGCCTGCCCGTCCGGCTCCCGTCCACCATCAGCGCCGAACAGGCGGGCTTCCCGTTCCGGCGCCTGGCAGCGGAGGAGGGCGTGGTGTTCCCCGACCACTTCGACCACGACTGGCGGGCCGGCAGCCGCGACCGGGTGTACGACGCGGTGAGGGGCCTCCGGCCCGGCGTCACCGAGATCCACGTGCAGCCGGCGATCGACACGCCGGAGGTGCGGGCGCTGTCGAACCAGGCCGAGGGCTGGATCGACGACCTGGCGCTCGTCACCACCGATCACACGCTGCGCGAACTGTTGCGCGACAGCGGTGCGGTGCTGATCGGCTACCGGGCGCTCAGGGACGCGATGCGAGCCGGCTGATCGCCGCCGCCGCATCGCCGTTGCGCAGCACCTCGAACAGCACGCCGGTGTGCCCGGCCGCCTTCAGCTTGCCCTGCATGAACGCGACGGACGGGTCGAGCGCCGCATCGGCCACCGGGATCGTGATGACCACGTCGGCGTCGTCGGGCCCCTCGACGGCCTCGTCCTTCTTGCCGAAGGCCACTCGGTACTGCACGGTGCCCATCGTCAGTCCTCGCCGCCGCTGACGCCGAACCCGGGCCGTGCCGGCTCGCGCAGGCCGGCGAACAGGTCGTCCTCGTAGTCGCCCTCGGCGGGTACACCCACCAGGGAACGGGCCAGGATCCAGTCCTCGTACGGGTACACCGAGGCGAGCTGCTGGTCGTCGAGACCGAACCACCACGGCTCGGTGGGGTCGACCTGCGTGGCGTGCGCCTTGAGCGACCCGGTGCGCGCCCAGAGGTACTCGCCGATGTCGAGCTTGGTGGTGATCCGTTCGTCCTGACCCGGCCGGTCGAGCCACGCCTGGTCGAACGGCGACTCGCCGCGGATGCGCAGCATGCCTTCGTGCACCGCGATCAGCCGGGCCTTGCTCCAGGTGGAGTAGTAGAGCTTCGACGGCTGCCACGGCTCGCCGAGCTCGGGGTACCACGACGGGTCGCCCGCCCGTTCGAAGGCCGGGATCGAGATGTCGTGCACCTTGAGGTGGTCGGGGTGCGGGTAGCCACGCTGGTCGTCGCCGTAGGTGATGACGACCTGCGGGCGCTGCGCCCGGATGACCTGCACGAGCCGACCGACGGACTCGTCGAGGTCGGCCATGTGGAACGAGTCGGGATGGCTGTTGGCCTCGCTGTCGGGCATGCCCGAGTCGCGGTAGCCGAGCATGACCACCTCGCTGAAGCCGATGACCTCGGCGGAGCGCTGCAGCTCGAGCGGCCGCAGCTCGGCCAGCACCTGCTTCTCCCGCTCGGGGGTGAGCCCGTGGAACGGCTGTCCCGGCTCGCGCAGGTGTGGGTTCTGCAGGTCGCCCTCCTCGCCGCCGGTGCAGCAGACGAGAACGGTGCGCACCCCCTGACGGCCGTACATCGCGAGGGTGGGCGCACCCTTCGACGCTTCGTCGTCGGGGTGGGCGTGCACGGTGAGGATGCACAGGGTCACGTGATCACGCTAGCGACCGCCGACTGCCGTAGCATCTCCCACATGCGAGCGCGGGCGGCATCTCTGTTCATCGTCGCGTCCATCTGCACCGGCATCGCCCTGGCGAGCTGCAACGACGACGGGCGCACCCTGCGCGATCCCCGACCCGACCAGCAGGGCAGCGTCTCCACCATCGCCGCGCCCACCTCCACCTCGATCGACCCGAACTTCCCGCTCGAGACCGCCCAGCCGAACCCGCTGCCGGTCGGCTCGGGCGACGTGCCGGTCCCGGTCGACACCGGCGACATCCCACTCGCTGACATGGCCACCGCGCCCTGGGCGAACGGGGGCACCATCCCGGCTCGCCACACCTGCAGCGACCTGAACCTCGCACCGGCGCTCGGCTGGTCACCGGCGCCCACCGGGACCGTCGAGATCGCCGTCACCCTGGTCGATCAGGACGCCCCCACGTTCGTGCACTGGGTGATGTCGGGCATCGACCCGCTGTCCACCTCACTCGGCGAGGGCATCATCCCCGAGTTCGCCATCGTCGGCGTGAACAGCAACGGTCAGCCCGGGTACACCGGCCCGTGTCCGCCCGCGGGCGAGACGCACACCTACGTCTACACCGTGCACTTCCTCGACCAGCAGACCGAACTGGGCGATGGCAGCCCCGGCACCGATCTTCAAGCATTCGTCAACGGCGCCACGTTCGCAAGCCTGAGCGTCGTCGGCACGTATAGTCAGGCCTGAGGGTGACCAGCACGACGGACCCGTCACCTCAGCTCCCACAGTCAGGATCAGCCATCGATCAGCCGCTGCCTTCGTTGCCGGTCGCGATCTTCCAAGCCGACCGGGACGGCCGACTCACCGCGGCCAACGCAGCGTTCCGCGCCCTTGCTCTCGGTGGTGACGTACCGTCGCCGCGCACCACTCCGTGGTCGAACGCACACCCGGCCGACCGCCACACGGCCGAACTGATCTGGCGCGAGGCGTCCGACGCCGAGGCCGACTTCGCGGTCGAGTTCCGGGTGTGGCACCGCGACGGGCGACTGCTGTGGGTGCGGGTGAAC
>JBILUM010000424.1:0-3449 GCA_044370995.1 Ilumatobacteraceae bacterium
AAGAGCCCGCCCGCCGCGATCAGCCTCGACCTCGCCTGACCCGCGACCCCGGCGCGTCGCGTCTCAGGGGAGGTAGCTGAGGACGTCGACGACGAGGTGCGTGCCGGCCATCGTGTAGATGCACACGGTGCCGTCGGCGGCGAGGTCGGCGACGACCATGTTCGACACGGTCTGACGGGCGGTGAAGTTGACGTGCGCGGCGTTCGGCCGGCCGGCGCTGCACGGGTAGACCGTCACGAAGCCGGCCCTGGCGGGGTCGGTGACGGTGACGTCGAGCACCACCGCTCCCACCCCTCGCGGGATGCCCCCACGGCCACCGATCGGCAACGTGGTGACCGTGTCGGCGGCGCGGGCGCCGATCGCGAACTGCAGCCCGTCGATCGTCGACAGACCGGGACCGACCCTGCTGTCGAGCACGCGGCTGGGCGGTGCGGTCGAGACGGGGGCGGGCAACGGCAGGTGACCGCCGAGGTCGACCACCATGTCGACGGTGGCCATCGTGTAGAGGCACACCCTGCCGGTGGCGTCGACGCCGGTGACCACGGCATTGGTGACCGTCGCTCCCGACGTGTAGTTGAGGTTGGCCGACGTGGGGATCGGGCCACCGCACGGGAACACGGTGACGAAACCCGGCGCCCGGGCGTCGGTGACCGTCACGCTGAGCACGACCGCGTTGACGGCGCTCGGCACGCCGGCGCGGCCGGTGACCTGCAATTCGGTGATCGACCCACCGACGCGGGGGCCGATGCCGTTGTCGCGACCGTCGATGGTCGACAGCCCCTCCCCCACCCGGGTCTCGAGCAGGCGGGCGGGCACGTCCGCCTCGAACGCCGCGCCGAGGGGCACGTACCCGTTGACGTCGACCACGAGGTCGGTGTCGGACATCGTGAACACGCAGACGCGACCGTCGGCACCCGGCTCGACGATCACGGCCGTCGAGACGGTGCCGCCGCGCGGGTGGTTGAGCTGTGCGGCGTTGGGTTGGGCCTGGCCGCACGGATAGGCGGTGACGAACCCGGCACGCAACGGATCGATCGCGGTGATGTTGAGCGACACCGCGGCGACGCCGCTCACCGATCCCTCGCCCCGACGACCGACGCCGGCCTGGACGCCGTCGACGGTGCCGAGCCCCTCGCCGGTGCGCGTCTCCAGCAAGCGTGCGGGGCCGACGCCGGTGAAGCTCGACCGGCCGGACCCCTCCTGCACCGCGGGCGCCCAGGTGGTGGGCGCGCCGGCACCGTCGACGAGCGACGTCGGCCCGAACGTGGAGCTGCCGTACACGCGCTGGCCGCCGAAGACGAGGAACTTGTCGCACCCCGCCGTCCGCAGGGCCGCCATGTCGGCACGGATCTTGTCGGGGGTGGGCACGAAGCCGAAGTGGTCGAACGCGTTGACGCCGCACATCAGGGTGGCCTCGTCGGCGTGGGCCCTGGCGATCGACGCGCCGAGGTCGTCCGCGTACCAGGCGAACGACAGCAGTTGGTCGTTGCCGGGGAGATCGGCGAGCGCCTCGTCGGTCGCCCACGGAAGGTGGTTCGTGTACGGACGGATGCCCGACACCGGGGTGACGTCGGCGAGCACACGGTTCCACCGCTGGATCAGCAGCGGCCATTCGGGGCCGGCGGGATCGAACTCGTCACCGAGGTCCCACGCGACGATGTGCTGGTACACCGGCGCCCAGAACTGCGTGGCGTCGGCTCGGACGGCCGCATTGGCCGACCACAGTCGCGAGTCGTACACCACCGTCTTCATGCCGGCCGCGGCGTTGATGTCGACGAGCCGCCGGTACTGGTCGGGCGACACGTACCGGTTGGCCGTGAACGCCGGCGTGTAGTCGGGGGTGGGCACGTTGCACGGCCCGAACGTCGCGTCGATCCCGGCGATCTGCGCCATCGATCGGGCCGCGGTCGCAGCGGTCGGATCGTCGGGGTGCACGCCACACCAGGCCCACGTGTCGAGCGGGGTGAGCGTCGCGTCTCCCGGTGCTGCCGACGCCGGCGGTGCGGCGAGTTGCGTCAGCCCCGGCATGTCGGGCAGCGCCGTGGACACCGCGCCGAGGGCCATGGCGAAGCCGACCAGTCGGACGAACCTGGATCCGGGGCTGGAACTGGCTGTGGAACTGGCTGTGGAACTGGCTGTGGAACTGGACGATCTGTGCACGCGTCAGGCCTCCCGGGCCGGTGGGGGGATCGGAGGGTCGAGCGCACCCTTCCCGCCACACGCCGGATCGGAACCTGACCGGAACTGGAACGGGACTGGGCGCACGAACTCCTCCCATCGAGGTACCGAAGTGGAACGAGGGAGTCCGCCGGGCGACAGCCTAGGCGTCGCCGCGACCCTGCACCCCGCGGGTCGGCACTCGACGAGGGACATCCGCCACGCTGCGTGGTGAACCTGATCCGGCCCAGACGAGGACAGCACCGAGTTGCCGGCTTCGACGAACAGGCCGTCTGGCGCGAGACGGCCATCACGACGTCGGTGGCGACGGTCGTGTCGTACTGACGGCGCCACCACGGTGCGTCCTACGGGTCGGGGGACTCGGACGCGGTGGCACGGGCGGCGGCAGCGGTGTCCTCGGGTCGACGCGCGGCCGTGCGGTTGTCGTTCGCGACGGGGGTCTGCTCGCGACGACGGGTGAACCAGCGGCGCTCGGGCACGCTCTGCTCCGGATGACCGGGCAGGTCGTCGAGCGAGGTCAGCGGCGATGCCTGCGATGCAAGTGGGGGCGGGCCGGAGCCGGTGGACGGCAGCGAGGGCGCGCCGGACGAAGCGCCTTCGACGTCGGACGTGTCGTCCGGACGTGATCGCTCGCCTCCGCTTCGTGCAGTCACGATGGCCCGACCTCCTCGTCCGCCGTGCGTCCGTTCCGATGGAGGCCGGTCCCACGTGATGGTCCGGGGGTCCCCCCGAGCGGCAGGGGTCCGACCCGATCGTCCCTGCGCCTCACGGAACGAGTCAGGTGTTGGCGAGGCGGGCGACGATCGGGGCGAAGGCCTCGAGGTTGCGATCGCTGACCGTGACGAAGCTGATGCCGTAGCGCTCGCGGCGCTCGACGAGGCGATCGCAGATCTCGTCGGCCGTGCCGATGAGCGCGTTGGGGTGCGCCGCCATGTCGTCGGCGGACATGCCGAACATGCCGCCCATCTTCTCCGCGGTGGCCACACCCGACGCGGTGTCGGGGGTGACGACGGTGAAGTAGGCACCGACCTCCAGTTCGATCGAGTCGAACCGGTCGCCCGCCCCCTCGCGCACCCACGAGATGCGCTGCTCCATCACCGACGCCGCCGCCGACTGCACGCTCGCGGGACCGACCACACCGGCGCGGTTGTCGAAGTTGAAGCTCACGATGTCGGCCACCCGTCCGGCCAGCGTGAGCACCTTGCGCGCGCCGCCGCCGCTCATGATCGGCGGGCCGCCTGCCTGCACCGGCTGGGGCTGGCCCTTGAAGC
>JBILUM010000425.1:0-3447 GCA_044370995.1 Ilumatobacteraceae bacterium
GCATCATCCGGATCCGAAGGCGCGGCGTGTCGATCGGCAGGCGGAGCATCACGGGAGTCTGTCATGCCCGACGCCACGTCGAACGTGCGTTCTGCCTCGCGCGCCCATCCGGTAGGATCCACCCATGACTGCGCCCGTCCTCACCGGTGAGCCCTTCAAGGTGGTGTCGGAGTTCCAGCCGGCTGGCGATCAGCCCACGGCGATCGAGCAGCTGAGCGAGGGCATCCGCCGCGGAGATCGGTTCCAGACGCTGCTCGGCATCACCGGTTCGGGCAAGAGCGCCACCATCGCGTGGACCATCGAGCAGGTGCAGAAGCCGACGCTCATCCTCGCGCCCAACAAGTCGCTCGCCGCGCAGCTGGCGCAGGAGATGCGCGAGTTCTTCCCGAACAACCGGGTCGAGTACTTCGTCAGCTACTACGACTACTACCAGCCCGAGGCGTACATCGCCGCGAGCGACACCTACATCGAGAAGGACTCGTCGATCAACGACGAGATCGACCGGCTGCGCCACTCGGCCACCGCAGGTCTGCTCACCCGTCGCGACACCATCGTCGTCGCGTCGGTCAGCTGCATCTACGGCATGGGCAACCCCGAGGAGTACCGGGGTCAGCTGCTCGACCTCAGCGTCGGCGTCGACTACGACCAGCGCAGCATCCTGCGGCGCCTCGTCGACCTCCAGTTCGACCGCAACGACATGACCCTCGGCCGCGGCAAGTTCCGCGTGCGCGGCGACACCATCGAGGTGCACCCCTCGTACGAGGAGACGGTGCTGCGCATCGAGATGTTCGGCGACACCGTCGACCGGCTCACCATCGTCGACCCGCTCACCGGCGAGCAGCTCAAGGAGCTCAGCCGTACCCAGGTGTTCCCGGCCACCCACTACGTCGCCGGCGACGAGCGGATGCGCAAGGCGGTCATCGGCATCGAGGCCGAGCTGCAGGAGCGGCTCGCCTGGTTCGAGGCCAACGGCAAGCTGCTCGAGGCACAGCGGTTGCGCATGCGCACCCAGTACGACCTGGAGATGATCCAGGAGGTCGGCTACTGCAACGGCATCGAGAACTACTCGATGCACATCGACGGGCGTCAGCCGGGCGAACCGCCGTTCACCCTGCTCGACTACTTCGCCGACGACTACCTCGTCGTCATCGACGAGAGCCATGTGGCGGTGCCCCAGTTGCACGGCCAGTACGAGGGCGACCGCAGCCGCAAGGACCAGTTGGTCGAGCACGGTTTCCGCCTCCCGAGCGCACGCGACAACCGGCCGCTGCGCTTCGAGGAGATCATGGAGCGCATCAACCAGGTCGTGTTCCTGTCGGCCACGCCGGCGGCCTACGAGCTGCGCATGTCGAACCAGGTGGTCGAGCAGATCGTGCGGCCCACCGGCCTCGTCGATCCCGAGGTGATCGTCAAGCCCACGAAGGGCCAGATCGACGACCTCATCGAACAGGTCAACCAGCGCATCGCGATGGGTGACCGCGTCCTCATCACCACACTCACCAAGAAGATGGCCGAGGACCTCACCGAGTACCTGCTGGAGCAGGGTCTACGCGTGCGGTACATGCACAGCAACATCGACACGATCGCCCGCATCCAGACCCTGCGCGGTCTGCGCCTCGGTGAGTTCGACGCGTTGGTGGGCATCAACCTGTTGCGTGAGGGCCTCGACCTGCCCGAGGTGAGCCTGGTGTGCATCCTCGACGCCGACAAGGAGGGCTTCCTCCGCAGCGAGACGTCGCTCATCCAGACGATGGGTCGCGCTGCTCGAAACGTCGACGGTCAGGTGATCATGTACGCCGACAAGGTCACCGACTCGATGACGAAGGCGATCGAGGAGACCCAGCGCCGTCGTGAGCGCCAGATCGCCTACAACCTCGAGCACGGCATCGACCCGCAGACGATCCGCAAGGCCGTCGGCGACATCCTGTCGATGCTCGGTCTCGGTGGCGGGGGAGGCGATGGCGCCCCGGTGCCGGGCAAGGACCGTCGCCGCATCCGCGAGCGCGACAAGGTGAAGGAAGAGCTGAAGACCCTGCCGCAGGAGGAGCTCAACCGGCTCATCCTCACCCTCGAAGAGGAGATGCACGAGGCGGCGGCCGAGCTGAAGTTCGAGTACGCGGCGCGCCTGCGCGACGAGGTCAACGAGCTGCGTCGCGAGCTGCGCGACGCCGGCTGACCGGCGGACCGTTGCCGCTGGTCAGAACAGCTCGGTGAGCAGGTGGATGAGCAGACCGGCGAGACCGCCGACCACGGTGCCGTTGATGCGGATGAACTGCAGGTCGCGACCCACCTGGAGTTCGAGGCGGCGGCTGGTCGACTCGGCGTCCCACCGTTCGACGGTCGAGGAGATCATGTTCGCCACCTCGCCGCGGTAGTTCGAGACGAGGTAGCTGCCGGCCGATGCGACCCAGCCGTCGACCTTCGCCTGCAGCACGGGGTCGTCCTTCAACCGTTGGCCGACCTGCGAGAGGCTGAACGTCATGCGGCGGCGGAGCTCGCTGTCGGGATCGATGGCGGCGCGCTCGATCGACGTCTTCATCTCGCTCCACAGCGACGCGATCCAGGCGCGTACGTCGGGATGGGCGAGCAGCTCGTCCTTGATCTCCTCGCCCTTGGCCACGAGCTCCGGGTCGTCACGGAGACGCTGCGCGAAGGCGACGACCCGTTGGTCGATCGAGCGGCGGACGTCGTGGTCGTGATCGCGGCCGACGTCGTCGAGGAACCGGTGCACGCCGGTGAAGATCTTGTCGAAGATACGGTCGTCGATCGACTCCGGAACCCACCACGGCGACTCGGTCTGAAGTCGTTCGCGGAAGGTGTAGCGGTTGTCGTCGAGGAAGTTCTTGAGCCCGCTCATCGTGGCGTCGAGCAGGCGTTGGTGATGCCCGTTCTCGACGGCGACGTCGATCGCCCTCCCCATCAGCGGGGCCACCGGTGTCACCCGGATGCGACGCTCGACCATCGCCTCGATCGACCCCGAGATCGCCTCGTCGTCGACCACTTCGAGCGCACCGCGCAGCACGTCACCGGCAGCGGCGGAGGCCCGGAGCGCGTTGGCCGGGTGAGACAGCCACTCGCCGAGGCGCTCGCCGACACGGGCCTTCTGGAGGCGTTCGTTCAACAGTTCCTCGGTGAGGAAGTTCTCCTGCACGAACTGGCCGAGCGACTCGCCGATCTGGTCCTTGCGCTTGGGGATGATCGCGGTGTGGGGGATCGGCAATCCGAGCGGGTGACGGAACAGTGCGGTCACGGCGAACCAGTCGGCGAGCGCACCGACCATCGCCGCTTCGGCGAAGGCCTCGACGTACCCGAGCCAGGTGCCGGCGTCGTCGCGCAGGGTGCGGGCGATGACGAACACGATCGTGACGGCGACCAGCAGGCCGGTGGCGAACCATTTCATGCGGCGCAGCTCGCCTGCGCGCTGGGCGTCGGTCGGGGACGTCATCG
>JBILUM010000427.1:0-3443 GCA_044370995.1 Ilumatobacteraceae bacterium
AACGCGGTGTAGAACCAGCGTGTCCGCCGGTCCCCCAGGCGGACGGCGAGCGTGCGCTTGCCCACCTCGCGGTCGGTCGGGATGTCGCGCAGGTTGTTGACCACCAGCAGGGCGCACGCGAGGCAGCCGGCCACACACCCGACCACCCACGACAGGGCGGGCAGACGTTCGAGCACGACGAACGTCGTGCCCACGGTGGCGACGAGACCGAAGAACACGAACACGAACACCTCGCCGAGGCCGAGGTAGCCGTACGGGTGCGACCCTCCCGTGTAGAACCAGCCGGCGAGCATGCTCGCCACGCCGACGACGAGCAACCACCACGACGTCGATGCTGCGAGCACGAGTCCGGCCACCGCGGCCACGCCGAACGCAGCGAACGCGGCGCGTTTGACCGCTCCGGGCGATGCGAGCCCGCTCGCGACGAGTCGGACCGGCCCCACACGCACCTCGTCGGTGCCGCGCACGCCGTCGCTGTAGTCGTTCGCGTAGTTGACGCCCACCTGGAGGGCCAGGCTCACCACGAGGGCGAGCGCAACGGTCCACCACCGGGCGCCGCTCTCCCCCACGGCGACCACCGCGCCGAGGGCGACGGGCACCACGGCTGCGGGCAGCGTGCGCGGCCGTGCACCGGCCACCCAGATGCGCGCCCCACCGTCTGCCCCGCTGCCTGGAGTGGTGGTCGCTGATGGCTCGCTGGTCGACTCGTCGCTCACGGACGACGAGTCTGTCACCCCGGCGTCGGGCCGGCGCTGTGGGCCCCCTCGTCCGGAGAACCGCCGTCCGGGCGGCGTCGCCTCCGTATCCTGCAGCCATGTCACGCCTCGTCGCCCTCGACCTGCCCGGCGGGCCGGCGTTCGCGGCGGCCGTTCGTCGGGTGTGGGACGACGGGGACGCCGTGCTCCCGGTCGATCAGCGCCTCCCGGCAGCAGCGCGCGACATCCTGCTCGCGACCATGGCCCCCGCAGCCCGCCTCGACGCCGACGGCGAGCACCCGCTGGCCGGCGGACGGCCCGTCGAGCCCGGCGATGCGCTGGTGATGCCGACGAGTGGTTCGACCGGTGTGCCGAAAGGTGTCGTGCTCACCCACGTGGCCCTCGAAGCGTCGGCCCGGGCGACGAGCATCCGGCTCGGCGTCACCGACGACGACCACTGGCTCGCCTGCCTGCCGCTCGCACACATCGGAGGGTTCTCGGTGCTCACCAAGGCGTGGTCTGCGGGCACCCGCCTCACCGTGCTCCCGGGGTTCGACGCCGCTGCCGTCATGGCCGCCGCCGATGCCGGGTGCACGCTGGCCAGCCTGGTCGCCACCGCGTTGGCGAGGATCGACCCGGCGCGCTTTCGCGTGATCGTCCTCGGGGGCAGCAGGCCACCCGCCGACCGGCCGGCGAACACCGTCGCCACCTACGGCCTCACCGAGACCGGCAGCGGCATCGTGTACGACGGTCGTCCCCTCGACGGCGTGGAGGTCGGGCTCGACGACGACGGCGGCATCCGCGTGCGCGGCCCGATGTTGCTCCGCTGCTACCGCGACGGCACCGATCCGATCGATGCCGACGGCTGGTTCGCCACCGGCGATCTCGGCGTCTGGCTCGCCGACGGCCGGCTGCACGTGGCGGGTCGGCGCGGCGACCTGATCATCACGGGCGGCGAGAACGTCTGGCCGGAGACGGTCGAGGACGCGCTCCGCCACCACCCCGGGGTCCGCGACGTGGCGGTCGCGGGTGTGGTCGACGCCGAGTGGGGGCAGCGGGTGGTCGCCTGGGTCGTACCCGCCGAGCCGGCACGGCCACCCTCGCTCGCAGATCTCCGCGCGGTCATGTCCGAACACCACCCCACCTTCATGGCTCCGAAGGAGCTGGTGTTGATCGACGAGGTGCCGAGGACCGCTCTCGGCAAAGTCGTGCGCTCTGCGTTGGCAGCCGGACACGCCCCGTCCAGCGACTAGGGTCGTGGGCCGATGACCTCAGACGAACGGCAGCGAGTGGCACTGGTGACCGGCGCCGCAGCCGGGATCGGACGGAGCATCACCGAACGGCTGGTCGCCGACGGCATGCTCGTGATCGCCGGCGACATCGACGAAGTCGGGCTCGCAGCGCTCCGCGACCACCACGGCGAGCGGGTCATCGCCCAGCGCTGCGACGTCACCGACGAGGCGTCCGTGGCGGCGCTCGCGGACCTCGCCGCCGACCACGGCGGCCTCGACGCCGCAGTCGCCAACGCGGGCAAGGGAGCGTACGGTCTGATCGTGGATCACCCGTTGGAGACCTGGCAGGAGATCATCGATCTCTGCCTCACCGGCGTGTTCCTCACGATCAAGCACACCGGTCGAGTGATGAACGACGGCGGCAGCATCGTCAACATCGCGTCGCTCAACGCGATCCAACCGGCCGAGGGCATGGCCGCGTACTGCGCCGCCAAGGCGGGCGTCGCGATGCTCACCAAGGTCGCGGCGATGGAGTTGGGGCACCGCGCGATCCGCGTCAACACGGTGGCGCCCGGTCTCGTCGAGACCGCGGCGACGTCGGGCTTCTTCATGGCGCCGGGCGTCGTCGAGGAGTTCGTCGAGAACACCACGGTCGGCCGGTTCGCCCAGCCCGGCGACATCGCCGACATGGTCTCGTTCCTGGTCGGACCGCAGTCGACGTTCGTCTCCGCCGGGTTCTTCTCGGTCGACGGCGGCGCGTCCACCAAGCGGTACCCCGACCTGCCCGGCGCCTTTGCTCGCCTGGCGGGGCCGACCGCTTCATGACCTCCGCTTCGACCGGGCAACGCCTGCCGTCGGCGTACTGGCGGCTGCTCACCGCGAGCGGGATCTCCAACCTCGGCGACGGCATCTTCCTCGTCGCGCTGCCGCTGCTCGCGGCGCGGCTGTCCGGCGACGCGATCGATGTGTCGCTCGTCGCGGCCGCTGCGGTGTTGCCGTGGCTGATCTTCTCGCTGCCGATCGGCGCGATCATCGACCGGTACGACCGCAAACAGATCATGGTGATCACCGACACCGCACGCGCCGTGATGGTGGGTCTGCTGGCCGTGGCCGTCGCCCTCGACGCGGTCGAGATCTGGATGCTGTGGGTGCTCGCCCTCGGGCTCGGCACCGCCGAGGTGTTCTTCGACAGCGCGTCCCAGGCGATGCTGCCCGCTGTGGTGCCCGGACCCCTGCTGGAGAAGGCGAACGGCCGCAAGTACGCCGTCGACCTCACGACGAACACCTTCCTCGGGACCCCGCTCGGCTCGCTGCTGTTCGCCGTGTCGGTGGCCCTCCCGTTCGGCATCGATGCAGCATCGTTCGTGATCGCCGTGCTCCTCGTGATCGGCGTGCGCGGCAACTTCAACCCGAACACCGCCCCGCGCCACGAGACCGCATCGCTGTACGCCGAGATGCGCACCGGGATGCGGTGGTTGTGGAAGCAACCGTTGCTCCGGTCGATCGCACTGTCGCT
>JBILUM010000426.1:0-3443 GCA_044370995.1 Ilumatobacteraceae bacterium
GACCTGTACGTTCCCGACGTGACGCCCGCTCCTGCGGTGGTCCTCGCCCACGGGTTCGGTGGCAGCAAGGAGGCGGTCGCCGAGCAGGCGAACGACCTGGCCGCAGCGGGATTCGTGGTGGTGGCCTACACCGCTCGCGGATTCGGGGACTCCACCGGCACCATCTCGATGAACTCCCCGGAGTTCGAGGTCGCGGACGCTTCGCGGGTCATCGACCATCTCGCCGGTCTGACGATCGTGGAGACCGAGGCGCCCGGTGATCCCGTCGTCGGGGTGGCCGGCGGCTCCTACGGCGGCGCACTGGCGTTGATGGCGGCCGGGCTCGACGAGCGCGTCGACGCCGTCGCGGCCGACATCACCTGGAACGACCTCGAGTCGTCGCTGTTCGCCCAGAGCGGGCTCGGCACCGACACCCCCGGTGTCTTCAAGCGGCTCTGGACGGCGATCTTCTTCAGCGCAGGGCTCGACTCCCCACCCGGCCGGGCCGACGTCTGCGGCCGGTTCTCGCAGGAGTGGTGCGACGCCTACACCGCGGTCGCGACCGACGCCCCGCTCACCGACGAGGTGCGCGCGCTCATGCGGCGATCCTCACCGGCGAGCATCACCGACCGGATCGCCGTGCCGACCCTGCTCGGGGGCGGGCAGGCGGATTCGCTGTTCCCCCTGCAGCAGGTGGATGCGACGGCCGCGCAGATCCGGGCCGCGAACCCCGACACGCCCGTGAAGGTCGTCTGGCACGCGCAGGGCCACGACGGAGGAGTGGACGAATCGGATCGCCTCGACACCATGACCCGGGCCTGGTTCCGGGCGCACCTCGACGGGGGCCCGCCGGTGTCGCTCGACTTCGAGGTGTCGCGGGTGACCGGCTCGGCCCTCGACGACCGCCAGTCGGGCACCGTCGAGATCCTCACCGGTCCGCGCTACCCGGGCCTCGCCGGCGAGTCCGAACGGGCGATCCCGATCGCCGGCCCACCCCAGCAGATCCTCGCCCCCGCCGGCGGCCTGCCCGCCGCCGTGAGCTCGCTCCCGGGCATCGGTGCCCTCGGTGGGTTGCTGGCGCTCGTCGGCGAACAGGTCGCGCCGAACCAGATCGCAGGGTTCGCCTCCGAGCCGCTCGGCGAACCCACCCGCATCATCGGTGCCTCCCGGGTGAGCATCGAGGTGTCGAGTGACACCCCGCGGCGCGCCAGCCTGTTCGTCGGTCTGCGGATCGAGACCGGAGCGGGTGCGTTCGTGCTGCCGAACGGCCTCGTCGCCCCGGTGAACCTCGACGTGGGTCCGACGCCCCGCCGGGTCGACGTCGAGCTCCCCGCGATCGTCGCCGACGTCGCCGCAGGGGATCGACTCATCGTCACCGTCGGCACCACCGACCAGGCGTTCCGCACGCCCGATGAGCCCGCCGTCTACACCGTGGCGCTGGCCGGCTCCAGCGTGGTGATCCCCCAACTGGAGATGACGACTCGGACGGAGGGGTTCCCGCTGTGGGCGTGGCCGCTCATGACCCTCGGCGTCGGCGTGGCGATGGCCGTCGCCCTGAGGCTCCTGCGGCCGCGCGCCGGCGGAGCGTCGCTGCGGCCGGACCTCGCGGACAGCCCGCTGGTGATCGAGGGACTGGTCAAGCAGTACGGCGAGGGCGTCCGGGCCGTCGCCGGGGTGGACATCACCGTGTCGCGGGGCGTCGTGCTCGGTCTCCTCGGCCCCAACGGCGCCGGCAAGACCACCACGATGCGCATGGCGATGGGGCTGATCCGCCCGACGGAGGGCAGCGTGTTCGTCTTCGGTGAGCGGGTCACGCCGGGCGCGCCGGCGCTGTCGCGCGTGGGCGCGTTCGTGGAGGGGCCCGGGTTCCTGCCGCACCTGTCGGGCCGCGAGAACCTCGAGCTGTACTGGCGTGCGAGCGGTCGGTCGGGAGCGATGCACCTCGACGAGGTGCTCGAGATCGCCGGTCTCGGCCCGGCCGTCGACCGCAAGGCGCGCACCTACAGCCAGGGGATGAAGCAGCGCCTCGGCATCGCGCAGGCGATGCTCGGACTGCCCGACATCCTGCTCCTCGACGAACCCACCAACGGCCTCGACCCGCCGCAGATCCGCGAGATGCGCCAGATCCTGCGCGAGTACGCCACCGACGGCCGCACGGTGATCCTCTCCTCGCACCTGCTCAGTGAGGTCGAGCAGACCTGCACCGATGTGGTGGTGATGCACCGCGGCACGGTGGTGGCGGCCGGCACCGTGGGCGAGCTCCTCGCCGGACGCAGCGGCGACCACCTGGAGGACGTGTTCATGGACCTCGTCGGCTCCGACCACCTGGTCAACGCCGGACCACTGGCGGAGGGAGATCGCTGATGGAGACCTACTCGGCGCGACGGACCCTGAGCGTCCGCGTGGAACTCATCCGCCAGCTCCGGCGCCGGCGCACGGCAGCGGCGTTCGGGCTGGTGATCGCGCTCCCCATCGTGGTCGTGCTCGCGGTGGAGTTCGGCTCTTCCTCCGGTGGCGGCGGGCTGGCGGACGGCGACTTCGACGTCTTCGGTCTGATGGCGTCGGGCCCGTGGAACTTCGCCCTCAGCGGGCTGTTCTTCTCGTCCGCGTTCTTGCTCGTGATCCTCGCGGCGATGTTCCTCGGCGACACCGTGGCCGGCGAGGCGTCGTGGTCGACGATGCGTTACCTGCTGGCAGCGCCGGTGCCGCGCCGGAGGTTCCTGTACGTCAAGGCCGTCGTCGGCCTCCTGCTGACGCTGTCGATGCTCCTCGTCCTCGTCGCCACAGCGTTCCTCCTCGGACTGCTCGCGTTCGGGGACGGCACGTTGGTCAGCCCGTTGAGCGGTGCGCTCGGCGTGGGCGAGTCCTCCGTGCGGCTCGCCGTCATCACCGGCTACATCGCCGTGACCCTGCTCGTCCCCGCCGGCATCGCCTTCCTCGCGAGCGTCTCGACCGACGTCCCCCTCGGCGCAGTGGGTGCGGGCGTGGTGATCGTGGTGGTGGCGAACATCCTCGACGCGATCGAGGCGCTGGGTTCGATCCGGGCGCTCCTCCCCGCCCGCTACGCCGGCGCCTGGGCCGATGCGCTCGGTCCGTCGATCGAGTGGGACGAGATGGCGGTCGGGCTGTTCTACAACGTGACGGTCTTCGTCGTGCTCGTCGGCATCGCCGTGCTGCGCTTCGACCGCAAGGACGTCATGTCATGACCCCGCCACCCCGACCCGTGCGAGCCGGCGTCGACGGGTGCGGATCACCCACCCCGGCCCCGAGCTCGTTCCCGTCGTCGGACCACGGCCCCCTACGACCAGCCGCGTGCTCGTTGCACGGCGGCACGAACATCGGCGGCGGTGGTGCGCCCCGGGTCGTGCGGCCACCGCGCCGCCACGTAGCCGTCCGGCCGGATCAGCACCGCGCCGTCGTCGCCGATGCCGTACGCGGTGCGCACTGCGGGGTCGTCGATCACG
>JBILUM010000428.1:0-3441 GCA_044370995.1 Ilumatobacteraceae bacterium
CCGACTGCCCCGCTACGCCCGCGGCGTCGAGGGCACCGTCGAACGCGTCCACGGCTGCTTCGTGTTCCCCGACACGAATGCTGCCGGCGACCCCGATCCGCAGTGGTGCTACACGGTCACCTTCGCTGCGGCCGAGCTCTGGGGTCGGAGCGCGGATCCCCGTTCCACGGTGAGCATCGACGCGTTCGAGCCCTACCTGGTTCCGGCATCGTGAGCGCGTCACCGCACGAGCTGCCGCTCGAGATCGAGGACCGGCCGGCCTTCGAGCAGCCGTGGGAGGCCTCTGCGTTCGCGCTCGCCGTGCAGCTGCATCGGGCCGGCGCGTTCGAATGGCCGGAGCTGGCGGCCGAGCTCGGCGCTCGGATCGCCGCCCGTCCCGACGCCGCCTACTACGAGCACTGGCTCGCCGCGGTCGAGTCGCTGGTCGTGGCACACGGCATCGCGACCGCGGACGAGCTCGACGCCACCACGCAGGCCTGGCACGAGGCGGCCGAGGCGACGCCGCACGGCAAGCCGATCCTGTTGCACGGCACGCGCGAACGCTGACGGTGCGCGAGTCGCCGCACGCAGAGCCGCGGATCTTCAGTTGTCAAGGAGCGCACACACGTGTGCACGAGACGGCGCGTCAGCGCCACTGTTCAGCGGGTGGGCCGGTGGACATGATCACCTCCCCGTCACGTCGGACGACCAGCGATCGATCGGGCCGCATCTCGATCTGCCAGGCCTCGCGGTGCAGGCGACGGTGATGGTGCCGGCAGAGCGGGAGGAGCCGGCCGAGGTCGGTTCGACCGCCGTGCTCCCACTCGTCGAGGTGATGCGGCTGGGTGACGGAGATGTGCCGTTCGCAGCCGGGGACCGCGCAGGTGCAGTACATGGCCCGCAACGCTCGGCGTTGATGTCGCGTCGCGAACCGACGCGTGCGGCCGGCGTCGAGGTCGACCGGGGACTCCAACGACCGGCGGAGCTCGTCGAAGGTGGGCACCGGCCGGCCCTGGCGGATCACCACGCCGTTGCGATCGAGCACCACCGGGACGAAGCGGGCCCGACCGGCGAGCGCCGTGATGGTCTCGATCGGCACTTCGACGCCGCGACCGCAGTCGGCGCGAGTGCGGTCGTGCCGACCTCGCAGCCAGGTCTCCTCGTCGATCGTGACGATGATCTCGGCAGGCCCCGTGCCCCGGGCGCGCCCCGCCATCAGATCGGCGAGGGCGGCGGCCTGGAGGAACTGGAACGCCAGCAACGGGTCGCTCGGTGCGTCAGCCGGGCGCGGGGCGTGGAGGTGCCGTTCGGTCTGTCGCTGCAGCAGCTGCGCCAGGATCATGCCGGTCGCCGCGTCGTAGCGACCCGCGAGGTTCCACATCCCGTCGCGATCGGTCCAGGTGCGCACCCCGGTCTGCCGGCGCTGACGCTCGAGGCGTCGCCTGCCGTCGTCGTCCTCGATGCGTCGCACGTGGGTGCGCAGCAGTGCGGCGAACTGCTGGACCGTGATCGACGCCGCCTCGGCGGCAAGGGCGTCCTGCTGCCGCAACAACTCGTCACGATGATGCGGTTCGAGGCTGCGCAACGCCCGCGCGAATGCGTCGAGGTGCTCGCCGGAGATCTCCCCGTTCGCCAGCCGGAGACGGAACGCAGGGAGATCGATCGCCGAGCGGGCTCGCTCGCCTGCCGCGGTGGCCGCTGCGACCGACCGGCGCGTCGCGGCTGCCGCGAGGTGTTCGGGTGAGAGGCCGGGGTCGGCGACCGTCAGCTCGTCGAGGCGGAGCAGACAGGTGATCTCCGCGGCGTCGACGAGCCGGCGCATCACGGCCAGTTCGCGCAGCACCGACACCACCGTCGCTTCATCAACCTCGCCGATCTCCACCGACGCTGCGATCGCGCACGTCACCAGATCCACTCGCACCTCCTCTCGCCGGAAGAACGCCACATCTGGAACCCGAGGGTTCGATCCGCCCCACACCGCTCGGGGCGACCACCAACATATCACCTCGAATCGAACACGTGTTCGATTCGAGAAGAAATTGTCGATTGCCTCGAACGCCGATCGCTCGACATGAGAACGACCATTCTCATATGTGCAAGAATGATCGTTCTCATCACCCGACGGCTCCTGCGGTGACCACCGCGAGCAGACCACCGGCCACTGCGTCCGCGATCTCGTTCGGCCGTCGATGACGCACGAGACTCACTGGAAGGGCCGGGTCCCATCGACGACCATGTGCGCGCATGCGACGGGGTCGTCGTGGTCGACGTATGCCAGCTCGTTGGGCATCCAGACGGTCTCCCACATGGATCGCGCCTGCTCACCCTCGCGAGACACCGCTCGCTCCAGCCTGACGTCGCGCGGTGTGTCGACCCACACCCGGCACCTGAGATCGTCGCGGAAGATCCGGTGAAGCGCACAGACCCCCTCGATGATGATCAGCCCCTCAGGATGTACCCGGCGGGCTCGAACGGTGGTCTTCGTCGCCCAGTCCCATGCGTCGAACTGCGCGATCGATCCGGCGAGGAGTCGATCCAGCACGTCGGTGCGCAGGCGTGCGAGATCGAACGACGATCCCGTCCAGAATGCATCGGTCGCGACGATCTGGGTGTCAGCGACGTGCTCAGCGACCTGCCTGGCGAGCGTGGTCTTGCCCGCTCCGCCGAGGCCGCCGATGCCCAGCAACGCCATCGGCTGGTCGCCGTGGGCATCGACGAAGGTCCGAATCGCTTCGATCGGTGAGGGCTCAGATGTCATCAGATGTCATCAGATGTCATCGACCTCGAGGAGTGCTTGTGCATCGCCACGTGTATCGCCCCATGCGATCCGGATCGATCGTACCCGGCCGTTGTCGAACCCCGGGCGTCCATCGCCTTCTCCGGCACTGCGTCGGTCGTGGTGATCGGCGGCACCGGTGATCCGGCACGGCGTGCATGCAGCAGATCTGACGGGTCGCCCGTTTGCGACACGTTCCCCGGGCCGTCGTCAGTCGAAGATGCCGTCGCCGTCGAGGTTCCAGGTGGTGGTGTCGACGTGGGATTGCCGTTGGGGGGTGTCCCAGTTGGTGTCGAGGAACTGGGACACGTCGTCGGCGGCACCGAGGTCGGCGTCGAGGTCGGGGGTGATGCCGGTGGCGAGGAGGTGGTCGTTGCCGGAGGTGCCGGTGAGGTCGAGGTCGCTGAGGTCGTAGGGGTCGCCGAGGTTGACGGTGAGGCCGCGGTCGATGCCGAGGCCTTGGTCGAGGTTGGGTCCGTCGCCGGTCTGGTCGGGGGTGATGCCGGTGTAGTGGCCGCTGCCGTCGGGTCGGCCGGTGCCGGTGCCGTCGTCGGGGGGCAGGGTGGACGGGTCGAGGGTGGGGTCCTCGGGTTGGTGGTCGGGGTTGCCGGTGTTGGTGTTGCGTTCGTCGACGACGGTGCCACCGGTGGTGGTGGTGATGATGTCGACGCGGGACGGGTCGGGTG
>JBILUM010000429.1:0-3440 GCA_044370995.1 Ilumatobacteraceae bacterium
GGCGAAGTCGAACGACGCCGGCAGCCCGACCGGGTCGCCGTCGGGGAACTCGTGCGGCGTCGAGCTCGCCGCGAGACGGCTGCTCGGGCCCAGCCGGTACAGGCGATCGAAGTGTTCGTGTTGCGGTACGCCCGTGAACAGTGCGATCGACGCGAACGAAGAAGAGGTCTCTGACATGCGCCGGATCGTAGGCCGGACGAGCATCGGCGGCCGACGCCGTCACCGACGCGGGAGCAGCACCTCGGTCGTCGCGCGTCAGTCGGTGGTGACGAGGCTCGGGTGGTGGCGGCGGACGAGCTCGGGGTAGCTGCGCGTGAAGTAGTTCCACAGCTGCAGCCCGTACGTCTCCGCGGACGCCGACGAGGTGCCGGCGGCGCCGGCGAGCAGTTCGTCGCGGCGGGCCATGAAGCCGGTCTCGCGATGGCGAGGGCTTGCAGCGACGGCCTGCGCGAACCGATCGTCGAGCGGGAGCGGTGCGAGCGAGGTGGTGAGCGCCGGCCCGTGGAAGTAGCCCGACGAGTACCGCTCGGCGGACGTGATCACCCGGTGGTTCGTGGCCACGAAGTAGTTGCCGGTCACCGACTGCAGCATCTCGCCGAGGTTGACCACGATCGCGTCGCCGTCGGCCGGGACGTCGATCCACTCGCCGTCCTGGTTCTCCACCTGCAGCCCCGCGACACCGTGCTGCCACAACAGCGTGAGGAACCCTGCGTCGTGATGAGCGTTCACGCCGGCCTCGCCAACCGGCGTCGGCGGGTAGTGGATGAGCTTCACCAGCGACATGCGGCGCTCGCCGAACATGCGCTGCAGATGATCAGCGGGGAGTCCGAGCGCGGTGCTCATCGCCTCCATCAACCGATCGGCGATGGCGCCCATCTCGGTCTGGAAGCGCTCGACCAGCTGCCGGAAGCCGGGGAGCACGGTGTCGTCTGGCCACTGGTTGGGGCCCTCGAGGCGGAGGTAGGCCGGTTCGACGTCGGCGGCGCGCGGGTCGAGCTCGGTCCACACGTCGATCTGCTCGCGATGGTCGACCCGGTTGTCGGTGAGCTCAGCGCCGACGCGCTCCCACCCGCGGAACCACGGCGAGTTCACCTTGTCGATCGACGCCTTCGCCTCCTCGGGCAGGGCGAAGAACGAACGCAACGCAGCGAAGTATGCGTCGAGGAACGCCGGGTCGACGCCGTGGTCGACGAGACGGAAGAAGCCGACCTCGTGGCAGATCGAGCGAAGGCGCTCGGCGAACGCCTCACGATCACCGTCGCTGTCACGGTTCCACGCAGCGAGTGACACGACCGGGATCTCCTGGAACGCCATGGCCGTCACCGTATCCCTGGGCCTGCAACCGACGACAGTCCACAGAGCGAGGAGGCAGGGCGGCCGCCCGACGTCGTTTGCCACTGCCCGCCGGTCGCTTCGGCCGACCATGACAAGCTGGTCCGATGGCCACGCATCCCAGCACCGGGTTCGATCTCGCCGAGACCGATCGACTCCTCTCCACCACCAAGCAGGTGCGCAAGCGCCTCGACCTCACCCGTCCCGTGCCGTACGAGGAACTGCTCGACTGCATCGAGATCGCGGGACACGCACCGATGGGCGGCAATCTCGAACGCAACCGTTGGATGATCATCGACGACCCCGCTCTCAAGGAGCGGATCGCCGAGCGCTTCGCAGAGGTCGGTCGTCCGTACCTCGCCGCGAACTCCGAGATCCGCGGTGACGACCGGAGCCAGCAGGTGATCGACTCGGCGAACTTCCTCGTCGACCATCTCGCCGAGGTGCCGGCACTCGTCCTGTCCTTGCGCCTCGACCGGCCTCCGTTGTCGCCCGACAGCCAGGGCGGCGCCGCTGCCTACTACGGGTCGGTGCTCCCCGGTGTGTGGAGCTTCCAGCTCGCCGCCCGGGCGCGTGGCATCGGATCTGCGTGGACGACCTTCCATCTCGAGCACGAGGCGGAGATCGCCGAGCTGCTCGGTATCCCGACCAGCGTCACGCAGGTGTGCCTGCTCGCCGTCGGCTACTACACCGGCGATTCGTTCGCGCCCGCTCCGCGTCGGCCTGCTGCCGAGGTGACGTACCTCAATCGTTGGAAGCAGCCGGTCGAGGCCTGATCGGCACGGTTCGCGGGCGGATCGACGATCCCGCGGGCCGGGAGCAGTTGGCGCTCAGGAGGGGCGGGCGCCCCAGGTGTCGACGTGCATGATCGTCTCGATCGGCGGGCGCTTGGCCGGCTTGAAGTCGGTGCCCTTGGTGTACCCGATCGTGATGAGCGCGCACTGGGTGACCTCGGCGTACGGGATGCCGAGGATCTCGGCCGCCTGCTCCTCGAACATGAGGTGGATCGTGGTCCAGGCGGTGCCGAGCCCGCGCTCGCGGGCGGCCAGCATGAAGCTCCAGGCGCCGGGCAGGATCGATCCGTACATCGACGTCGCCGCCATGTTGGGCAGGTTGTCGAGGCGGCCGGGCAGGCACGGGATGAGCATCGCCGGAGCCTTCTCGAAGTTCTCGGCCATGTAGGTGGCCGAGTCGACGACGCGTGCCTGCTGGTCGGCGTCGGTTCCCTCGATGTTGGTCGCCGCGCCGGCCATCTGCGTGTACATCGCCCAGCCCTGCCGGTACAGATCGGCCAGGCCCTTGCGCTTCTCCGGATCGGTGACGACCAGCCACTGCCAGCCCTGCATGTTCGAACCGGTGGGTGCCTGGACCGCGTACTCGAGGCACTCCTTGATGACATCCATCTCGACTGGCTTGTCGAAGTCGAGCCGCTTGCGTACGGCCCGGGTGGTGCTGAGGACTTCGTCGGCGCTGAGGTTCAGCTTCATGGTGGTGCTCCCGTGCTCGGCCGTGATCGGCGGGCCCGCGCGCCCCCTGCGCGTCGGACAGCGGCAAGCTACCCAACTCGTCGGGGCCGTGCGCCGTCGGAGCCCGTGACCAGCAGTTCCGTAGCCGGGTGACCGGTGCTGCGTACCCGTCACCCATGTCGGCCGCAAGAGGTTCGCGGACACTGGAGCCGTCGGCATCGGCGCCGGCCCTCTCACAGGAGTGTCCCATGATCCTCGAGATCACCGACTTCGTCGCGTCCACGTTGTGGCGAAACCGCGCGAACCGCAAGCAGGCCGAGCGGGACGCCGCCCTCCGCGCTCGCGGGGTGCTCGCACCGGCCGTCGTGGTCTCGGCTCACACTCACATGAGCCGCTCGAACGTCGACGGCAAGTACCTGCGGATCGACTACACCGTCGACGTGTACCCGCACGGCGGTGCACCCTTCCGCGCCGAGTTCCGTCACTGGTCGGAGCGCCGCGGCCACACAGCGATCATGGGCGAGCTGCACGCAGAGGCGGGCAAGCACATCTGGGTGACGTTCGATCCGGCGAACCCCGCCGACATGATCTTCGAGTACGACGAGGAGCAGCGGGTCGCCCGCGCCAGGGAAGCCGACCTTG
>JBILUM010000430.1:0-3439 GCA_044370995.1 Ilumatobacteraceae bacterium
AGGCGCCGCGATGGTGAACCTGCTCGGCGACGACTGGGCCGCCGGTGAGCCCGACTGGACCCTCGCGCTCGCCGGCGGCGGGTCGCACCTCCACCTCTACGGCAAGGCCGAGCCACGGCCCGGACGCAAGATGGGGCATCTCACCGTGACGGCGGTGACGCCCACCGATGCGGCCGACCTCGCACTAGCCTTGCGACGTCATGCTCGCCGGGATCTTCAGCTGGGTCACTGACCTCACCGATGCGCTCGGCGACTGGGCGTCGAACTGGTGGTTCCTCGGTGCCGTGTTCGGGATCGCCTTCTTCGACTCGATCATCCCGATCGTGCCCAGCGAGACCACGGTCATCATCGCCGGCGTCGCGGTCAGCACCGGCGAGGCGCCGTACTCGCTGTGGATGGTGATCGTCTGCGGTGCGGTGGGCGCCTTCCTGGGTGACAACACGGCCTACGGGATCGGACGGGGGTTCGCCACCCGTTTCGAGCGACGGGCCGAACGCAAACCGAAGTTCGCCGCACGGCTCGCCTGGGGGGCCGAGCAGATCCGCGAGCGCGGAGGTCTGCTGCTCATCACCGCCCGGTTCATCCCCGGCGGGCGCACGGTGCTCACCCTGTCGAGCGGCATCACCCGCCAACCGCGCGTCTGGTTCATCGGCTGGGTGGCGATCGCCTGCACCATCTGGGCGTCCTACGCAGCAGGCCTCGCGTACGTGGTCGGCCAACCGTTCAAGGAAAACCACACCGCCGCGTTCCTGGTCGCGTTCGGCACGGCGTTGTCGATCAACGTCATCATCGAGGTGGTGCGTCACCTGCGCGCCAAGCGACGCGCCCAGGCGCTCGACGTCGTCGAGTCGGTCGGCCCCGAGCGCTGACACCGGCCGACGCCGATTCGTACACTCGGCGACGTGACCCCCCACACGGACCCCACCGAGTCACCGGCACCGGCACCGGCACCGGCACCGCCGCCGGCCCACGAACCACCCGAGTTGCACGTCGCCCAACTCAACGTCGCCGCGCTGCGCGCACCGATCGACGACCCCGCCAGCCGCGAGTTCCAGGACGGGCTGGCGCCCGTGAACGCGCTGGCCGAGGCATCGCCCGGCTACGTGTGGCGGCTGCAGTCCGACGAGGGCGACGCCACGTCGTTCGACACCACGTCGTTTCAGGTGGCCGACGAACCGAACACCATCATCAACCTCACCGTGTGGTCGTCGATGGACGCGCTGTTCGACTTCGCGTACCGGTCGGCGCACCGCGACTTCCTGCGGCGCAAGCACGAGTGGTTCGTCGACGTGAACCGGCGAGCGGCGGTGTGGCACGTGCGGGCCGGCACGATCCCGACCGTCGACGACGCCCTGTCACGGCTGCGCTTCATCGACACCTTCGGCGAATCGTCGTTCGCGTTCAGCACGATCCCGAGCAGCGAGGCCCGACGCCGGCCCACCCTGCTCGTCGACGACCACCCGCTGCTGCACACGGTGTCGCAGTCGTTGATCGCCGAACTGAACGCGGAGCTGTCGTCGTATCCGGGCGACCACTTCTTCTCCCTCGACGCCGAGGAGGTCTCGCCCGACCGAGGCTGCTTCCTCGTCGCGTGGCTCGACGGGGCGCCGGTCGGCTGCGGGGCGATCCGCATGCTCGAAGACGAGCCAGGCGAACCCACGCGGCGCGCCGAGGTGAAGCGGATGTACGCCCGGCCCGACGGGCGCGGCCACAAGATCGGGGCCGCCGTGCTGCACCAACTGGAACATCGCGCCCGGGAGCTCGGCGCGACCACCCTGGTCCTCGAGACGGCCGACTACCTGCCCGCCGCCACCGGACTCTACGCGAAGGTCGGCTTCGAGCGACGGGCCCCGTGGGGCGAGTACGTCCACAGCAACGCGAGCGCCTGCTACGCCAAGCCGCTCATCTGACGCGACCAGCGTGTCGCGGGTGCCCGACCGAGCATGTGACCGACGAGCGCACCGGACGACCGCCGATGTCGGGCAGCCGGTTGCCCACCTCGGTGCCCGGGCTTCTAACCTGACCGCTGTGCTGGCCGTGATCCCCGTTCGAGATGGCGCGCTGCCCGCCGGGGCGATCGAGGCCGCCGACGAGTGCGGCCGACGCGCGCTGCTCGTCGGACACCAGGTCGACCACGCGACCGCGCACCTGTCGGGCGAGGTCGTGCTGTGCGAGGTCGGCGAGTACCGGCCCGGCGCGTGGGCCGACGCGCTCGCCCGGGTGCTCGATCACGAGCCGATCATCGTCCTGCCCGCCTCCCCGGACGGACGCGACCTCGGGCCGCGGCTCGCCGCCGCGCTCGATCGCCCGTTCTTCGCCGGTGCGACCGAGATCACCGATCGCACCGTGGTGGTGCCCCGCGACGGCGGGCGGGTCATGCACACGATGCCCGCCCCACCCCAGCTCGTCGCGACGCTCCAGGTGGGCATCCGCGGCCACGAACCCGCAGGCGACGCACCGACTGTCACCTCGATGCAGCTCGACCTCGAGCCCGTCGGCGGCTCGATCGCCGACGCCCACGTCGAACGGGTGCTCGCGCCCGACGCCGCGACGATCGATCTGGCCGAGGCCGGCCGCATCGTGGGCGGTGGGGCCGGGCTCAGCTCGAGCGCACGGTTCGAACAGCTCGCCGAACTGGGCGACCGGCTCGGTGCGAGCGTCGGCGCCACCCGCGTCATCACCGATCGCGGCTGGGTGGGCCACGAGCGTCAGATCGGCACCACCGGAGTCGTCGTCGACCCCGAGCTCTACCTCGCCTTCGGCATCAGCGGTGCGGTGCAGCACACCAGCGGCCTCGGCCATCCCGACCACGTGATCAGCGTCAACGTCGACGCCCACTGCCCGATGATGCAGCTCGCCGACCTCGGTGTGGTCGCCGACGCCAACGAGGTACTGACCGAGCTGCTGGCGCTCCTGGCCTCCTCGGAGGCTCGCTCCGATGCCTGAGCTCCCCGATGTCCCCGATGTCGATGTCGTCCCCGATGTCGACGTCGTCGTGGTGGGGGCCGGCCCCGCCGGCGCGTGCGCGGCGATCGTGCTCGCGCGCGCTGGGCTCCAGGTGGTGCTCCTCGAACGCGGACCCTTCCCCGGCAGCAAGAACATGTACGGCGGGGTCGTGTACCCACGAATCCTCGACGAGCTCATCCCGAACTGGTGGGACCAGGCCCCCGTCCAGCGGTGGGTCACGCGCCGCTCCACGATGGTGCTCACGCCCACCCAGGCGCTCACCGTCGACTACCGCAGCACCGCTTGGGGTGCGCCGCCCTACAACGGTGCCACCGCCTACCGCCCCGACTTCGACCACTGGCTCGCCGGTCACGCCGAAGCTGCCGGCGCCCAACTGCTGTGCAGCACCACCGTCGTGGGCCTGCTCCGCGATGCGAGCGGTCGCGTCACCGGCGTGCGCACCGACCGTCCCGACGGCGACCTGCGCGCCCAC
>JBILUM010000431.1:0-3424 GCA_044370995.1 Ilumatobacteraceae bacterium
CGGCCTCCCGCAGGTCGTCGACCGAGACGTGCACGCCCTTGGGAAAGCGGCTGAGGAGGGCGCGGCTCACGGTGGTCTTCCCGCATCCGGGCACGCCGGTGACGAAGAAGATCGGCCCCATGGGGCTAGGTTACCGAGCGTCCTCCCACCTGTCACGGGCTGCCGTTGCCGACATCGAAGGTGAAGGCTTCCTGATCTCTCGCGATCCCTTCGTCTCGCGCGATCAGGAGCGCAGTGGCCGTGGCAGCGTTCAATCGGTGCCGTACTTGCTCGATCGCGCCACCGGACGCGGGGTGTGGGGCCCGGCGAGCGCGCCTGGCCGAGATCGCGCGCGAGGCCCCGCCCCCCCCCCCCCCGAAGTGCCGGTCTGGCCACTCAGTTGGGCGCGAGCCGCGAGCACTTGTCACGATCAACGGCGCCAACCTCGTCGGGGTCGGATCGGTACTCGCGCCCTGCGGAACTCCCTCACCAGGGTCCGGTCGTGCACACCGAACGCGCTCGTCACAGCTGGGAGCGACGCGCCCGCGTCGTACCGTGCCGCGACGACGGCAACGGATCGGTCGGTCATCTTGCGGACCGTGCGTCGCCGGGCGATGCCGGCCTGCGCGAGGTGGTGCATCACGGTGGTTCTGTGGACCTTGTAGCGCCACACATTGGCGCAGATGCTCGCTGCGCTGGCCTGATGCTGCTCGCCGAACGGGGTACAGTTCGCGGCTTCGGGCAGAAAAGTTCGGACCGCAGCAGAACTGGAGAAGCTCAGCCCGGCCGAACGCCACGCCCTTTTTGACGCCAGCGTCGTGACCGATCTCGACCTGGCACCACAGGGCTTGATCGAGCGGACCCGTTCGAGGATTCACGAGCGGATTGCTCAGTCCGAGGCTCAGCGAGGTGTCGCCCGGTAGCGTCGCCGCATGGCCGACGGGCACCCGCAGCACGGGCATTCGCACGAGGCCCATGCGCACGTTCACGTGCGCATCCTGCCTGGCGCGGCGCAGGGTCCCGACGGTGCTCGACAGGTTCGTCGGCTGTGGTCCACGTTCGTGTTGGTGGCCACGTTCGCCGTCGCACAGGTCGTGGTCGGCCTCGCGGCCGGTTCGCTGGCACTGCTCTCCGATTCGGGACACATGGTCACCGATGCGGTCGGGCTCGGCATGGCCGCCGTGGCGATCTCGCTCGCCCGGCGCAGTGCGACGACCTCGCGGCGCACCTTCGGGCTGTACCGGCTCGAGATCCTTGCCGCCCTCGGCAACTCGGTGTTGCTCGTCGGCGTGGCCGGCTGGGTGGTGGTGGAGGCCATCAGCCGGCTCGACGATCCCCCTGACGTGATGCCGTGGCCGGTGCTCGTGATGGGTGTCGTTGGTCTGGCGGTGAACGTCGTCTCGATGTGGCTGTTGCGCGCCGACGCCGCCGACAACATGAACATGCGCGGCGCCTATCTCGAGGTCGTGGCCGACGCGATCGGATCGGTCGGTGTGCTCGTGGCGGCGCTGGTGATGGGCCTCACCGGGTGGTACTGGGTCGACCCGGTGGTCGGTGCGGCGATCGGTTTGTTCATCGCTCCCCGTGCCGTCCGGCTCGGCATCGATGCCGTGCGGGTGCTCGCGCAGATGACACCGGGCCGCATCGATCTCGACGAGGTGCGTGCCGCGCTCGTCGCGATCGACGGCGTGCTCGACGTGCACGACCTGCACGCCTGGACGCTCACGAGCGACATGGAGGTGCTGACGGCGCACCTGTCGGTGCGATCGGTGCACGATGCACAACCGGTGCTGCGTGCCGCGCAGACGATGCTGGTCGAGCGGTTCCGGCTCGAGCACGCGACGTTGCAGACCGAGGTCGGCGCGGGGCACGGGTGCGAGCACCTCACGTGGTGACCCGCCTCACGTTCCGACATGGGATGGCCACGATGCTTCAACAGTCGCGCTGCGTGGTGGCCTGCCGCCCCACGTGAGGAGTTTCCTGAACGATCGTTCTGTGAACGCCTCTCCCGCGCCCCCCTGTACGGGGGGTATCAGGCGACGCTCGATTCGTGATGGCGTATGTATCGGGCGTGGCATCCCGAGGTCGGTACGGTCCGGTGCACCTGGTCGTCGAGGGTCTCCCACCTCGAGCCAGCAGACACGGAACCATGGCCTTCGCAACACCTTCGAACATCACGTCGACACCGTCGGCCGGCGTCGCCGCCCGCGGCGGGCCCGTCCTCGCTGAGCAGAGCCGCCTGCTCGTCCATCCGGCGTCGGCCCGGATCGTGCTCGAGGTCCTCCAGACCTCGAGCGATGTCGGCGGCGACCTCACCCGCACCATCCTCACCGACCCGGCGCTCGCCGCTGCGGTGTTGCGAGCCGCCAATTCGGCACATCTCGGGTACTCGCGTCGCATCGGCGGCGTCAGGCGGGCGGGCGTCATGCTCGGCACCTCGCTCGTCAACTCCCTCGCGGTGAGCCGGGTCGCCGACCTCGTGCTCGACACCGACGCCCCCGACTACCCAGACTGGCTCTGGCTGCATTCGATCACGACGGCGTGCGCCGCTGCCGTGCTTGCCCGGCGGTCGGGCGAGTCGGCCGACGACGCGTACACCGCCGGGCTCCTGCACGAGGTGGGCTGGCTCCTCTCGGTGTCTGCCGAGAGTTCGACCCCTGACCAGGATCACGCTGCCATCGGTGGTCGACTGCTCGCGAAGTGGAACCTGCCCGACCGGATCGTCGCTGCGACCACGTTGCACCACAGCCGTCCTGCCGCGCTGACGGGTACGATCGACCGCGTCGTCGTCGCAGCGCACGCCTTCGCCGCGTCGCTCGGTGCCTCGTCGCCCGAACGGAGCCTCACCACGGTCGAGGCACTGCATCTGGTCGGCCTGGCCGACGCTCGGCCCCCGGTCATCATCAACGAGATCGAAGCGGAACTGGCCTCGGTCACGAGAGACCTCATCGAGCAACGATGAGCGTCCTCGACTCCCTCAACAAGATGCAGGCCGAAGCGGTCGAACAACTGCGCGCCGGTGACCACGACCAGTTCCTCGTCGGATTCCTGACGACCTCGGTGAAGCTCGAGCTCTCCAACCTCGTCGCTGCCGATCTCGACCTCGCGGGCTTCGCCCAGGCCGTTGTCGACGTGCTCACCCAGCACGCGCCGATCGAGGGCTGCCTCATCGGCATCGATCCGGCGGGTCTGCCCCGCATCGGGGCCGCTGTCGGCCTCGACGTCGAGCTCGCCATGAAGCACGACACCCTGCTCGGGCAGCCGAACACGGCGCAGTTCTCGGTCGAGCGCGTCGCCGACGGCACCCTCCACGCCCACGAGGTGCCTGCTGCACTGCGGGCTGCGGGGTTCCTCGACGAGGCCGCCGGCCAGATCGCGACCGGGCTCGCCCGCGTCGTCGAGAGCGAACAGCTCCGTCGCCGTGCGGCTGCGGCCAAGGCCCTCC
>JBILUM010000433.1:0-3422 GCA_044370995.1 Ilumatobacteraceae bacterium
CGAGCTGGTGGGCGAACTCGTGGATCACGACGTTCTGGCCGCGTTCGTGGTGGCGGGCCTCGAAGGCCACCGTGCTCCACGACAGCACCACCGGGCCGCGGTGGTGGGCCTGGCCGGCCAAGGTCTGGTCGGTGTCGCTGACCAGGTGCGATCCGACGTGGCGGGTGCCCTTCAGTACCACGGTGCGTGGATGCAGGATGACCGAGGTGACCTGCCGGTACAGGTCGAGATCGAGTTCGAGCACCGGCAGGCAGGCCTGTGCCGCCACGAGCACCCGCATCTCGTCGGTGACCGTGAACCCCTGGGCCGCCTCGAACCGAACGCGGGCCAGGAACCGCTTCACCAGGTCCTCGAGCCGTTCGCGCTCGTCGGGCGACAGGGTCGTGAACATCGGCCAGCGGTAGGCCAGCCGCTGGCGCCAGGCGTCGGGGAAGGGCTGTTGCAGCGCCTCGCGTTCCTGCTTCGAGCGGCGGAAGAACACCTGGTCGGGCCGTCGTCAGCTCGTCGTGCCGGGCTGGCCGGCGCCGGGCTTCAGGTCCTGGCTGCGCAGCTCGGAGATGCGTTCCTGCAGGTAGGAGAACGCGGTGCGGCCGGCGGCCAGTTCGACCTCGTCGGCCGGGTGCAGGAACAGCGGCAGGCTGAGCCGCGACCGGGTGGCACCCTCACCGGTCGGGTTCATCACCCGGTGGGTGGTGGACGGGTAGTAGCCGCCGCTGGCCAGCTGCAACATGTCGCCGGCATTGATCGCGATGCTGCCGAAGTCGCAGGGCACGTCGTGCCAGGCGCCGTGCAGGTCGCGGACCTGCAACCCCGGCTCGTTCGAGGCCGGGAGCACCGTGAGCAGGTTGATGTCCTCGTGCGCGGCAGCACGGACGGCGTCGGCCGGTTCGTCGCCGCGCAGCGGGGGATAGCGGAGCACGCGCAGCAGGCTGCGGGTGCTGCCGTCCATCATCCGCGGCAACGGCATCGAGAACGCGTCCCGCACCTGCTCAGGGGTGTTGTCCTCGACCCAGCCGAGCAGGGTCTCGGCGATGCCCTTGGCGATCGCGGCGTAGCGCAGGGCGGCGTCGCTCACCTCGGTCGGGTACTGCCCCCACGGGTACACGTGGAAGAACTCCTTGATGTCCTTCACGGTGTTGCCCTTGGCGGTCTCGGAGACGTCGGGACCGAAGTACCCGTCCTGGTCGCCGTCGCTGAACCGGTAGGCGTGCTTGGCGTCGGTCTCGAAGAACGCGAGCCACTCGTCGTAGATCTCCTGCACCAGGGCCTGGGGTAGGGGATGGTTGACGATGACGGCGAACCCGGTCTGGCGCAGCGACCTGGTGAAGGCCTCCGGTGCGTCCGGTGCCTGGAAATCCACGACCTCGACGTTCATGTGCCCACGCTACCGATCCGGCGTCTGGAGATGGGGGCGCGGGAGGGCGGGGTGCTGGGCGTCAGGAACCGAGCCCCGGGTACCCCGCGTAGGCCGACAACGCCGGCTGGCCGCCGAGGTGGCAGTAGAGCACCCTCGAGCCGGCCGGGATCTCGCCCGAGCGGATCATGCCGATCATGCCGGCCATCGACTTGCCCTCGTAGACCGGGTCGGTGAGCATGCCCTCGGTGCGTGCGGCCAGGTGGATGGCATCGACCGTGACCTGGTCGGGGATGCCGTAGGCCGGGCCCTCGTAGCCCGCGATCACGGTGATCTCGTCGTCGCGCAGCTCGCGGCCGAGCTCGATCGTGGCGGCCGTGTTGCGGGCGATGCGGGTGAGCTGCTCGACGGTCTTGTCGAGCGTCGCCGAGGCGTCGATGCCGATGACGCGCCGCCTCGATCCGGTCCCGGCCGGATCTTCGAGCGCGAAGCCGGCGATCATGCCGCCGTGGCTCGATCCGGTCACGGTGCAGACGATGATCTGGTCGAAGAAGACGTCGCGCTCGGCCTCCTGGGCGGCCACCTCGACGGCCCAGTTGGCGAACCCGAGCCCGCCGAGCGGGTGGTCGGAGGCGCCGGCGGGGATGGGATAGGGCTTCCCGCCCGCGGCGACGACGGAGTCGAGCGCCTGCTTCCAGCTGTCACGGATGCCGATGTCGAACCCGGACTCGTCGATGCGCACGTCGCCGCCCATGATCCGGGTGAGCTGCAGGTTGCCGACCTTGTCGTAGACCATGTCGGGCCAGTCGACCCAGTGCTCCTGCACCGTGACGACGTTCAGGCCGAGGTGTCGGGCCACGCCGGTGACCGCTCGGGTGTGGTTCGACTGGATGCCGCCGATCGACACGAGGGTGTCGCAGCCCTGGGCGAGGGCGTCGGCCACCAGGTACTCGAGCTTGCGGACCTTGTTGCCGCCGTAGGCGATGCCCGAGTTGCAGTCCTCACGCTTTGCCCAGATCTCCACCTCGCCGCCCAACGCCTCGCTGAGGCGGGGGAGCGGATGGATGGGAGAGGGTCCGAACAGCAGGGGCGTGCGGGGGAAGTCGGCGAGACGCATGGGGTCCGATCGTAGAGCGCATGGCCTGTCGGCTCCCTGAATCGGCTGGGTCCGCGGCGTCGCAGGAACGCCGCGCCCACCGGTGTTGGTCAGGCGGCGAGCGATGCCTCGATGCGCTGGGTGAGTTCCTCGGTCGGCACGAGGCCACTGAGACGCCATTGGACGGCGCCATCGGCATCGACGAAGGCGAAGAACGGGTAGCCGGTGACACCGAACGCCGCAGCAGCGTCGCCGGTGGCACTGTCGGCCACGACGGACCACGGGAAGCTCTCGCGGACGAGCCATTCCGACGGGGGATAGTTGTCACGCCGTTCGTCGGTGGCCGTGGCCACACCGACCACGCGGACTCCTGCCGGTACCCCGGAGTTCGAGTTCCACTCGACCAGGTCGGGCACCTCCCTCTGGCACACGGGGCACCAATGGGCCAGGAACACGACCAACGTGGGTGCACCCGGATCGATCTCGACCCCGATTCCTTCGAAGTTCGTGCCGGTGACCACGGGGGCGATGAGGCCGACGGCAGGGTCGTCCTCGGGCGATGCGTCGTCGGGATACGGCGGCAGCGGCGTGCCGGTGAACGTCACGTCGCGGATCTCGGCCAGTTCGCCGGTGTCCACCGGCGACTTCGTCGTCGACACGATCGAGATGATGCCGATGACGAGCACGACGACCGAGACGAGACCGCCGATCACCCAGGGGTTCTTGAGCGGGTTCTCGCGGTGTTCGGCTCGGGCCCCGCGCTTGTTGAACCGCGGTGTCTGCTGTTGTTTCTGCTTCTGCTGCTGTTTCGCTTCGGTCGAGCCGGGGCGCGGTGGGATGGCGGTGGGGGAACTCACACCAGCAGAGTCGTCGCGACACTCCATGGCGTTCCAGGGTCGAACGTCACATGGGGCGTTCGCGTCACACGACGATGTGCTGGTGCCGTGGGGGGGGGGGCGGGACACCCACAAT
>JBILUM010000432.1:0-3422 GCA_044370995.1 Ilumatobacteraceae bacterium
CATCGTCGCGCCCGGGACCTCCTTGGCCGCAGCCACGGTGCGGGTGCGGTCGATGGCCTCCATCAGCGCACCGACGTTCTGCTGCACGTCGGCCGGCTTGTTGCGCCACACGTCGTCGATCGCCGCGAGCAACTGCAGGAACGTGGGCTTCGGGAAGTAGGTGCCGCCGAAGAACGGCTTGCCATCGGGCGTGAGGAACACCGTCATCGGCCAGCCGCCGCGGCCGGTCATCGCCTGCACGGCGTCCATGTAGATCGAGTCGACGTCGGGGCGCTCCTCGCGGTCGACCTTGACGTTGACGAACAGGCGATTGGTGACCTCGGCGACCTCGTCGTCCTCGAAGCACTCGTGCGCCATGACGTGGCACCAGTGGCAGGCCGAGTACCCGACGCTCAGCAGGATCGGGACGTTGCGGTCGCGGGCTGCGGCGAAGGCCTCCTCGCCCCAGGCGTACCAGTCGACCGGGTTGTCCTGGTGCTGGCGGAGGTACGGGGACGTTTCCTGCGCGAGGCGGTTGGTCGAAGCCATGGGTGCACGGTACCCAGATCATCGGCCGCGGCGACGTGGTGCACCGGCCCGCCGACGGGTGCCGGGACGGTCGCTGCACACGGGACGACACACGAGCCGTGTGTCGTCGGGGGAGCGCGGCCTGAAGCGCCCCGGGTTTCGGAGAGGCTCAGGACGCTGACTCCTGCGGGTCCGACGGTTCGTGCCTGAGGAGTTCGGTCTCGATCAGCACCGGCATCTCCAGCGCGGCAACCATGGCAAGCAGATCGTCGGTCAGTTCGGCCTCGTCTTCGCCCCAGACGGCCGCTGGCTCACCGGTCCAACCCTCCACCTCACCGTTCTCGTCGAAAAACACCTCGCGCATCTCGACGCGCCCTTCGGTGGTCCGCATCCGCCGGTACTGCCACATCATCGGACCACCGTATACGCCCGGTCGGACCTCCGTTGGAGCGTTCGCGCGCGGTCGGCGCAAGCCGTGTGCGGATCGCGGGCCCGATCCTCGAGCCGGAGGCCCACGGCATCGCCTTCCCGTCGGGCGGTGCCTTGCGGGAGAGGGTCAACCAGGCGCTCCTCGCGGTCCGTGAGGACGGCACGTACGCCCGCCTGTTCGACAACTACTTCGGCTGACGACCTGCTGCATACCCTCACGGGTATCATGGCGAGCGTGTCGCTGCATCGCTGGCTCCTCTCCCTGACCGTGGTTCCCTTGGTGCTGGTGGGCGTGGGATGCGGTGGGGGCGACGAGCCGACCGCAGGGACGGCCGCCGGCGCGACGGCGGTCGCCGGTGAGGCGGCGCCCGAGGACGTCATCATCATCGACGTGCGGACGCCCGAGGAGTACGCCGAGGGCCACCTCGCAGGGGCCGTGAACCACAACGTCGAGGACGGCTCGCTCGAGGCGGCGCTGGCCGACCTCGATCCCGACGCCGACTACATCGTCTACTGCCGCAGTGGCCGTCGATCGGCGATCGCCGTCGAGCTGATGGCCACCATGGGCTTCGGGTCGGTGACCGACCTCGGCGCCGTCGAGCAGGCTGCCGCGGCCACCGGTCTCGACGTCGTCACCACGCCATGAACGGATGGGCCGTGATGCTGGCGTGGCCGGCGCGACGCTGGATGGTGGCAGGCACCGCCGCGGTCGCGACGGCGCTGCTCATCGGCATCCCGACCGACGTCATCCCCAACCCGGTCTTCGGCCGGCCCGTGCCGGTGACGTGGTGGTCGTACCCGGTCCTCGTGGTCACAGCGGTCCTCGCCGGCTTGGCGATCGCCACGTACGTCCGCGACCCTCGCGAGCCACTCGACCACAACCCTACGACTCGCACCGCCGGTCTCGGCGGGCTCCTGTCGTTCTTCGCCGTGGGATGCCCCGTGTGCAACAAGGTCGTCCTCGTCGCCCTCGGTACGACCGGTGCCAGGCGCTGGTTCGAGCCGGTGCAGCCATTGCTCGCGGTCGCCTCGATCGTGCTGCTCGCGTGGGCGTTGCGCGGTCGGCTGCGGGGCTCGGTGGCATGCGCCGTCGACTGCGGGCAGGGGTCGCTCTCGACGCCGGTCGGCTCGGCATCCGTGCCGAACAGGTCCGCAGAGTGAACGGGTGACTCTTGTGCGCGGAACGTCGGCACCCTTGGGGTGTGCCGCCGGCACAACTGGGGAGGTCACCACACATGAGCACTCCACAGCCTCAGTGGACGTGGCGTCAGTGGCAGGCCGAGTCGCCGACGCTCGGCAGGATCGGCACGTTGCGGTCGCGGGCGGCGGCGAAGGCCTCCTCGCCCCATGCGTACCAGTCGACCAGGTTGTCCTGGTGCTGGCGGAGGTACGTGGAGGTCTCGTTCGCGAGGCGGTTCCGGTGGGGGGCCATGCACCTCAACGTCGGGGAGCGGACCGTTCACCAGGGCCGTCGGCGCCGTGACGCCCCGGTGTCGCCGCGGTGACGGGGCGACGAAGGCGACGAAGGCGATCACGATGGCCCACATCATGACTCAAAGTGGTACAATTCAGTCATGAGTGGGACACACGCCACGGTGATGGGAGATCGGGGACGATTGGTCGTGCCGGCCGAGCTCCGTCAACACGCCGGACTCACCGCGGGTACTCCCGTCACGATGATCGAGACCGCCGACGGGATCGTGTTGCTGACCCGTGACCAGTTGAAACGGATGGTGCGGCGCGATCTCGCTGGTGCCGACCTCGTTTCCGAACTGCTCGCTGATCGCCGACGGGCCGCCGCCGACGAGATGCCGCGTGGGATGCCGGACGGGTCCGCCGAGTGACGGTGCTCGATGCCTCAGCGGTGTTGGCGTTCCTGCAGGGGGAGCCGGGTGCCGACATCGTCGAGGATGCGCTCGTCGCCGGCGCCACGTGCGGGGCGGCCAACTGGTCGGAGGTCGCGCAGCGGGTTCGTGGCTCGGATCGCGACTGGACACTCGCCCGAGCGCTGCTCGAGAGCTATGGGGTGACGGTCGAGCCGGTCACGATCGAGGACGCGGAATGGGCCGCGGCCCGATGGAGCCGCCCCGAGGGCTTGTCGCTCGGCGATCGTCTGTGCCTGGCGCTCGGCCACCGACTCGCTACCGATGTGTTCACCGCGGATCGGGCGTGGGGCGAGGGCGAGGGTGTCCGTCAGATCCGCTGACAAGCCGATCTCAGGCGGCGTTGAGTTCGCGGGAGTCGTGTTCGCGGACGGGGGTCACGGGCACGAAGCGGAGGTCGCCGGTGGGGGAGAACGAGCCCTGCAGGTCGACGACGAGGTGGGTCGGCTGCGACACGAAGATGCAGAACGCTCCATCGGGGTCGAGCGGGACGACAGCGACGTTGGCAGTGATGCGACCGACGGTGCTGTTGCCGTTCGACTTGGTCTGCGGTCCGGGTGCGAGCGCCGAGCAGGCGTCGGCGGTGACGTACCCGGCCGACTA